>PKTC01000327.1:1553-3859 GCA_002869305.1 Marinilabiliales bacterium | reverse complement strand
TGCCATGATCAATATACTGAGCAACCGATTGACCGGCAACAACCACATTTCTTGGATTCCAAGTAAATTTATAATTCCAGGGGTTATTATCGTATTCAGGAGCTACTAAACCTCCTGTACTTGATTTAAAGGAAATCAGTTCACCTCCTTTAGCCTTAATCTCGTCGATCACTTTCATCGCCGACATATGATCGATACCCGGATCAACACCAATTTCATTTAATAACAAAAGATCTTTTTCAATAGCTTCTTTGTTCAAAGCCTTAACCTCCGGAGAAACGTATGATGCAGTAATCATGTGTTTTCCAAATTCTACACATCTTTCGGCTACTAAATGATGAAAACGAGCTGGCAGCATAGAGATTACAATATCTGTATTTTGTATTTCCTCTATTCTTTGTTGTTCGTTGAAAACATTAAATTCAATAGCTTCACCATTCTCGTGATTATTAATTTTCTTTTTAGCTACATCAATTGACATATCGCCAACACGAACTTTCCAGTTATATTGTTTTGAGTTATCAAGTAAATATTTTATCAAACTCGATGATGATAATCCTGCTCCAAGTATTAGAATTTTTTTCATAGAATTTATTCTTGCATGTGTATATTTAAATTTGACGGCTAATGTAAAATTATATTTGAAGAAGAAAAATGGTTTTTGACAGTTTTTGAATAAAAAAGAGAAAAAATTTTATTTTTTAAAAGGGTATTATTTAGAATATTCAATTTTCAAAAAAAATAATTAATCATTTGTTGTTTTTAAGAAAAAGTTACTATTTTAGCCGCAACGAAAAGATTAACCCCTAAAAATTTTACCTAAAATAAAATTTTAAGTCCTTGTGAAAGCAAGGATTTTTTTTATTCAGCATATCTTGATAAAATCAGTACTAATTATTTATGAATTAAATTTCACTATTCTTTATATTCCACAGAGTGTTAATAAAAGCAGTTCCTGAAGTATTGAAAAGTACGTGATTAATCTTACTTTTGTTGGAGTAGTAAATCTTTAAATTAAAGTATTTGGCAGAAAAGAAGAAATATGCAGAAACTCCGCTGATGAAGCAATATTATCAGATCAAGAGTAAACATCCTGATGCGATATTGTTGTTTAGAGTTGGGGATTTTTATGAGACTTTTGGAGAAGATGCCATAAAAGCTGCTGAGATATTAGGTATTACCTTAACAAAAAGGGCCAATGGTTCTGCATCTTTTGTTGAATTGGCAGGAGTTCCTTATCATGCTTTGGATACTTACTTGCCCAAATTAGTTCGTGCAGGGCAAAGAGTTGCCATTTGCGAACAATTAGAAGATCCCAAAAAAACAAAAAAGATTGTAAAGCGAGGTGTTACAGAAATGGTTACTCCCGGAGTGTCGTTAAACGACAATGTGCTGGAGCATAGAGAAAACAACTTTTTAGCATCTGTTCATCTGGAGAAAACGGTTGCCGGAGTGGCATTTTTTGATATCTCGACAGGTGAATTTTTAACTGCTGAAGGAAGCTTTGAATACATCGATAAACTACTAAATAGTTTTCAACCTAAAGAGGTGCTTTTTGAAAGAAGCAAGCAAAAGCAATTTATAAATTTGTTTGGGGAGAAATTTTATACCTACAAATTAGATGATTGGGTTTATACTGAAGAAAACGCCACGGATAAACTATTAAAGAAATTTCAAACATCCACCTTAAAAGGTTTTGGAGTACAAAACTTGCAATTGGGTATCATTGCGGCCGGATCAATTCTACAGTATCTCGAAATTACCCAGCATGAAAAGCTGCAGCATGTATCAACCTTGTCGAGAATTGCAGAAGATAGATATGTTTGGCTGGATAAGTTTACAATACGAAATCTTGAACTATTCTACTCTATCAACGAAGGGGCAAAAACATTGGTTGATGTAATTGACAGAACCATTTCTCCGATGGGTGCAAGGTTACTAAAGCGATGGGTGGCACTTCCTTTAAAAGAGGAAAAACCAATTAAGGAAAGACATGACATTGTTGATTATTTATTAAAGGATATTGCTTTTAAGGATCTTCTGGCAGAACATATTAAAGAAATAGGGGATTTAGAGAGGATAATTTCGAAGGTGGCTACAGGACGAGTAAATCCGCGTGAAGTTGTCCAGTTAAAGCATGCTTTAACAGCAATTGAACCAATTAAGAAAGCCTGTTTAAAGTCAGGAAATGACGCTTTGCAGAAACTTGGAGACCAATTAAATCCATGTTTGATAATCAGGGACAGAATAGAAAAGGAATTGTTTTCTGATCCTCCTGCACTGTTGAGCAAAGGTAATTATATAGC
>PKTC01000327.1:0-1542 GCA_002869305.1 Marinilabiliales bacterium | reverse complement strand
TATATAGCTGATGGAGTATCCGAAGATTTAGATGAGTATAGAAAGTTAGCTTATTCGGGTAAAGATTATTTATTGCAAATTCAACAAAGGGAGATTGAAAGAACAGGAATTACATCTCTGAAAATTAGCTTTAACAATGTATTTGGATATTATATTGAAGTTAGAAATACGCATAAAGATAAAGTGCCTCCTGAATGGATCAGAAAGCAAACTTTGGTAAGTGCTGAAAGATATATTACGGAAGAATTAAAGGAATATGAGGTTAAGATTTTAGGCGCAGAAGAAAAAGCAATGGATTTGGAACAAAAATTGTTTTTCGATTTGGTTTCCAGTCTCGAAGATTATATTTCGGCCATACAGTTAAATGCAAGCTTAATTGCAAAATTAGACTGTTTACTTTCTTTTGCCATTATATCTAATGATAACAAATATGTGCGTCCTGAAATTAACGACACCGATATTATTGATGTAAGAGAAGGCAGACATCCTGTAATAGAAAAGATGTTGCCGATTGATGAATCATATGTTTCTAATGATGTGTATTTGGATAGTGATCAACAACAGATAATTGTTATAACAGGCCCTAATATGTCGGGTAAATCAGCTCTTCTAAGACAAACTGCCCTGGTTGTTTTATTGGCACAGATTGGAAGTTTTGTTCCGGCCGAATCGGCAAAAATAGGATTGGTTGATAAAATATTTACTCGTGTAGGTGCATCAGATAATATATCATTAGGAGAATCAACTTTTATGGTTGAGATGCATGAAGCTGCAAGCATCTTAAATAATTTATCATCTCGCAGTTTAATTCTTCTGGATGAAATAGGTCGGGGAACTAGCACTTACGATGGTATTTCTATTGCCTGGGCAATGGCTGAGTATATTCATGAACACCCAACAGCAAAAGCAAAAACATTGTTTGCAACACATTATCATGAGTTAAACGAAATGGAAAAGTCCTTTAATCGGATCAAGAACTACAATGTTTCGGTAAAAGAGCTTGATGATAAAGTAATCTTTCTAAGAAAACTAAAGCGTGGTGGGAGCGAGCATAGTTTTGGGATTCATGTGGCACAAATGGCAGGAATGCCAAAAAGTGTTGTGAGTAGGGCAAATGAAATTTTAAAGGATTTAGAAAAATCGGAAAAAAAAGATGGTTTAGCAAAACCGGTTGGTGAAATTGCTCAGCATAGAGAAGGGTTACAGACTACAATTTTTCAGCTTGATGATCCTGTGTTGAAACAGATCCGCGATGAGATTAATAATCTCGACATAAACAATTTAACTCCGGTTGAAGCTTTAAATAAACTCAATGAGATCAAAAAACATATTGGGCTAAAATAGAATCTATAAAAATCTGCAAGTTTTTTTAAGTTTATTTTTTGAAGAACAAAAAAAATAAATATATTTGCATCCGCTAAACGCAAGAATAGCAAGAGTACTAAAAAGTATTGGGAAACCAAGTAATTGCGAAAATAGCTCAGTTGGTAGAGCACGACCTTGCCAAGGTCGGGGTCGCGGGTTCGAGTCCCGTTTTTCGCT
>PKTC01000460.1 GCA_002869305.1 Marinilabiliales bacterium | reverse complement strand
TTATTTTCTTTCGCCTTTTATTTTTAACGCCAAAATATATAGTTAGCATCAAGGCAATTAAAACTGCAATTATCAGAACATTTCGCTGGAAACTTTTTTGCTTATTTTCGATCTCTCTCTTCTCCAATTCAAGAACCTGAATTTGCCTTTCTTTCTCCAGAAAAGCTATTTGCCTTTCCCTTTTTTCTGCTTCATACTTTTGCTCTAATTCAATAAGTTCTTTTTTGCCCTCAACCGTAAAGATACTATCCTCAATGGCAACATTATTTTTTAGATATTTAAAACTATTAAGATAATCTCCGTGTTTTTCATACTCCTTATAAAGATTAGCTGATAAAAGGTGTATCTTTCTTAAATCGCCAATTTCATTTGCTAAAGCATGTGATTTTTCCAGATAACGAACTCCTTCTTTAAAGTTTCCTGTCTTTATTAGCACGTTGCCAATTCCTTGTATTGATAATATCTGCATTTCGGTATCATTCATCTCTTTTTCAAGAATTAAAGCCTTATTATAGTATTTTAGAGCCTCCTGATATTTATCCATACTCTCATATAAAGTACCCATATTATGTAAAAGCATAAATTGATCATACTTGTAATCTGAGGTTTCTAAATACGCCAGAGCCTCCTTATAGTATTCAATTGCTTCCTCATAAAGATTTTTATTACTGTAAATATTTCCAATATTCATTAGCACTATAGGGATATTATCATATGAGTTTTGTGCTTTCTTAAGTGAAAGATTCAACAATTGATAATCTAAGGCTTTATCATAGTTACCCATATCAGAATATAGTATTCCCAGATTATTATATAATGCCGATATCATTAAGGTATCCTTCTGCTCTATTGATATATTTAAAGCGGTTAGAAAGCTTTCTAAAGCCTCCTGAAATTGACATTTTCTTTTTTGAATATTTGCTATTCGATTGAGTATGACTGATCTTTCCCTCAGAATGCCCAATTCATTAAACATTTCCATTGATTTATTATAGTAAACCATAGCAGAATCATATTCAGCTTTATATTTTAATACTAATCCGAGCTGTTTATAAGAATATGCTACACTATAAAAATGATCTAAATCTTTAGAAAGTTTAACTGCATCTTGAGCAAGTGAGTATGAAGTATCAATTTGGTATTTTAAAAATCTTTTAGATAAATCTGCAAGTTCTATTACTTTTAAAGTATCATCTGGCAAATTACGAATGCTAATTCTTAAGCTATCAGTAGAATTAGGAATAGCACTAGCAACCTGGCTAACGATTGCAAACAAAAAAATAAGTGCTATTCCCTTTAATTCTTTCATAAGTATTTTATGGTTCTATTTCACCATTACCTGATCCAGTCTTCCCTTCTCCATCAGGATCTCCATTTCGAAGATGACTATCAATGTTTTTAACTATTACCTTTATTCTATCGAGCTGTGGAAAATTACCAGGAGTTAGAGCAACTTTATATTCTTCTAACTTAACTTGAGACTCTATATCATCTTTCTTCTCAATTAAATTAAGTCTCACTTCCCAGTATTCACCATCGAAAGATTGAACAATTTCCTTTTTATATAAATTTCCTGGTATTTTAACCAGAAATTCAAGAAAGTAGTCCTTTGTTCCTTCTTTATAAAACAAATTCATGTAGGGGTAATACAATCTCATAACTTTTACTTTTTGGTTTTACATATTTTAAAGTTAACACAAAAAATGAATGATGCAACAATTGTTGAAATGATAATTATCTTATTTAGTTGATAATCAGAAAAATTAACCTTTAAGCTGCCTCCTTTGCCACTCAAAAATAGCAACTGCCAGTGCATGAGAAACATTCATGGATGTATTATTACCAACTAATGGGATATGAACGATTTTTTCACACATATCTAATATTTTTGAATCGATTCCATTTATTTCATTTCCGACAACAACAGCTACTTTTTGAGGCAAATCAGAACTAAAAATATTCTTAGAATCACTTGAAGTTTCAACGCCAATCCAGATATAATCCTTTGGAATTTCTGATTGAAGTTCCATTATATCGCAAAAACTCCATTTTACAGAGTTAAAACTTGATGAAGCTGTTTTTTTTATTTTAGATTCACGTTGGTTCTTATTATCAGTTATAAAAAAAACTTCCTGACAACCAACGTTATCAGCTAATCGAATAATATTTCCCATATTTTCGGGAGTTTTTATATTATAGCCAATAATAATTGGAGGAAAATAATTCTCAGGCAATATTCCATTATTAAATAATAACTTTGAATGTGTCGTTCTTTGTCCCATTTGAGCTATTCATACATTACCATATCCATTTTAACATCGTGTTGATCTACTGGAACATTTTTCAGATACTGGAAATCAAAGCATATACCCAATTTTAATGCTTGTGTTTTATTAAGTATTTTATCATAATATGCTTTGCCTCTGCCTAAACGATTATTATTTTTATCAAAAGCCACTCCTGGAACGATAATCATATCTATCTCATTAAACCGTGTGAAACTAACTCCTATTGGTTCTTCAATTCCATATGCTTCTCCAATACGCATATTCTGCAGACCACTAAAAACTTTTAATTCAAGTTCACTGCCTGTTACAACTGGTAATATAATTATTTTCTCATTAAACCATTTAAGCACAAAATCGTGTGTAAAAACCTCGTCGGGCATTGACCAATAAGCCATAACAACTTTGGAATTCTGGAATTCCGGAATTTTCTCAATTTTATTGAATAAAATTTTTGATTTAGCTTTCTTTTCTTCTAAGGAAATTAGGCTTTTCTTTTCCGTTATTTCCTTCCGAATATTCTTTTTTTGTTCGTTTATCATTTCTACACTATCAACTTATATCCTTTCCCATGAATATTCAATATCTGAATGGAAGAATCTTCTTTCAAGTACTTTCTTAGTTTTGTAATATAAACATCCATACTTCTGGCATTAAAGTAGCTATCCTCCTGCCAAATTGTTTTAAGGGCAAAATTCCTTTCTAATATGTTATTCATATTATTACAAAGAAGTTTTAGCAAATCCGACTCCTTCGTGGTAAGCTTTTGTTCTTTGTCTTTAATTTTTAGTAATTGCTTTTGAGAATCAAACTCATAATCACCTATTGTATATTTTTCATTGGTTTCTGAAACTTGGTTGGAATTTGTTCTTCGAAGAATAGCTTTTATTCTGAAAAGTAATTCTTCCATGCTAAAGGGCTTGGTCATGTAGTCATCGGCACCAACAGAGAAACCTTCAATCACATCATCCTTTAATGATTTGGCTGTTAGAAAAATAAATGGCACGTGTGCATTTAGTTTTCTCATTTCGCGTGCAACACTAAAGCCATCCATTTTAGGCATCATAACATCTAAAATACACAAATCGTATTTACCTTTCTTGAAACCTTCTAAAGCTAATTCTCCATTTACAAATAAATCTGTTTTTAAGCCTTTAGCCAAAAGGTATTCACGAAGCAATGTGCCAAGATTTTCGTCATCTTCGGCCAGCATTATTTTTACATTTTTATCCATTATTTATATGATTATTTGGAATAAATATCTCAAAAGTTGTTCCTTTCCTATATTCAGATTTCAAAGTAATTTCTCCATGATGTGCATCAACAATCTTTTTAACATAGCTTAAACCTAATCCAAAACCTTTTACATCATGCACATTCCCAGTTGAAACTCTAAAAAATTGATCAAATATTCTTTTTTGATCCTGTTTTCTGATCCCTATTCCTTGGTCGGCGACAGAAACAAATACTCCTTTCCCATTCTGTTTGGTTGATACTGTTATATCAGGTTCTTTATCACTATATTTTACTGCATTATCGAGCAAGTTAAAAATTATATTTGTAAAATGAACCTCATCAACATTTAAAATTGGATTTTCTGCTTCCAGGTGTTTTACCAAATTCCCATTTCGCGTTTTAACTTGAATATCAAAATTTTTGATTGCACTCTCAATCAAGTTATGAATATTAATCTCTCTCTGTTTAAGTTTTATTTTACCTTGTTCAAAAAGTGCTGTTTTTAGAACTTTTTCAACCTGAAAACTAAGCCGTTTACTTTCATCGTCAATTATATTTGAAATATAACCCAAATTCTTAGCTTCCACAGGAATTGAATCATCTTTCAACAACTGAGATGCCAAAGATATTGTTGAGATAGGTGTTTTTAACTCATGTGTCATATTGTTTACAAAGTCGTTCTTTATTTGAGAAAGACGTTTCTGTTTAAACATTATATGTATTGAAAGCGAAAACCCAAGAATAATGATGATAGTTAGGATAATTGAGGAGATAACCATAAAACTGGTAGAGTGGAAAATAAAGTTTTTTTCGGTCGGAAAATACAAAAATAAGTAATTACTCTTGTCTTGAACATCATTAGGATATAACCTAATAGAAAACTTCTTGGCTTTAGCTCGGGCATCATAATTTTTTGAACTATAAACAGCTTTGTATTTGTTTTTTGTGATAACATACTCATAATCTATATCAATGCCTAGCTCAAGAAAGGTATTATTAATAATCTGTTCAATTGTCTTTTTATCTATTCTATCCTCAATATCTACATCAATCTGTATTAATTTATTTACAACATTCTCAACAAATACAGTCCTGTTATTAAGCTTCTCGTTAAAACCAATATTAAGCTTTAAATTCCCAAATGACTCTTGTTTGTTGGTATTGTCGAATTGCAATGATGACTGATTATTAATTTGAATAATATTTTTACCTAGTAGCTTTAGCTGAGAACTGACACTTAAAGAATCTGTATTTTGAAGCACAAATACCTCCTTCTCTTGACTTGTAGTAGATAAACCAAAAGCACTTTGAGTTACTTTGTTTGATTGGTAATTAATGGACGGACTTCCATAAGGTGAAACATCGTGGAAAGGATCCATTTCATTAACCACTTGAGAAATCATTTCTCGATTTTCAATTTTTTCTACAATATTATCCATTCCTTTGTTTACTAACTGATAAAATTGCTCCTCTTTAATTTTAACAGCATTGTTTATCCAGTAAACCTGCACAAGTATCAAACAAATTAATGTGACCGACAGAATGATCGTTATTATCCAAAGAAGTCGTTTTTGCATAGCTTTACAAATATAAACTCTTGATCTGTTCTAAATGAATTATTTAACATTATTTAACAAAGGTTTAAGAAACTTAACCAAAGGATGAAATACTTTTGTCATTGACAACCAGAGACGCAAGAAAGATTGTCAAATAGGTTTATATTTTAGGGTTATGGAAAGAGAGACAGGAGTCTCTCTTTTCGGTTTTAATGAGATATTAAAACGCAAAAAGCTTCTTTTGCCTTTCTGGGATAGTATCAATTTTAAATTCAGTAATTACAATGTCAATTTTTTTTAGCCGAATTAACAATTTACTTAGGTAATCTATATCAGAATAGCCTGAAACTCTCAATATAAAATCAATATTCTTTAATTCCGGTAATAAAAAACCCTTTTCTGATTTATTTGAAATTAAATCATAGTTAATATAATTATTCATGTCTGAATAATTATACATCGAATAGTTGATTTCTATATTGTGTTTCGGATGATTAATTTTTAGATCTTCGCATTTTACAAGTTCTAATTTTATGAATTTGTTAATTGCCCAACTTAATCTGTAATCATTTTCATGCGATGCGATACCAATTAAAGTAAAATCACCTTCATCGTCCAATAATAATTTATGTATCTTTTTCTTAGCCACTTTTTATTTCTTAAGAAAAATAAAAATAGGAATAATAAATTATTATTTCTATAGATGTTATAATTTGTTATGAAGAAATTGTGCTAAACTCATCCGTATTTTCTAAAGCCTCCTTTGAAGCATTTTGTTGAGCTTCTTTTTTAGAGGATCCATTTCCTTTACCAAGAACGTTCTCGTTTAGTTTAATGGTTGAAGTAAAATAAAGATTATTATGCTCTGTACTCTCCACTTCCTCATCTTCGTAGACAATTTCCATCTTGTTTTTCTGAGCCCATTCGATAACCTGGCTTTTGTAGTCGGAATCAGTTAAAGCTAATCTATATAAATCAATATTAGTATCAATAATCTTTTTTAAAATAAATTCTTTAGTTTTTCTATATCCCTTATCTACATATACAGCACCAATGAGTGCTTCTAAAGCATTCCCATAAATATTTTTTGTGCCATTAATATTATTATGCGAAACTATATGATATTGTAAACCCATATTAAGAGCAATTTCGTTAAGTTGTTCACGACTAACGATTCTTGCCCTAATTTTGGTCAAAAATCCTTCTTTCTTAAATGGAAAATAAGCATATAGAAAATCGGCAACAATCGAAGCAAGTATTGCGTCACCTAAAAATTCTAACCGTTCATTATTAATATTTCTTGATCTATCGAAACTTCTGGATGCAGATTTATGAGTAAAGGCAACCTTAAAAACCTGTATGTCCGAAGGATATAATCCTGTAAGCTGAAAAATCAGTTTATAAAATTTTTTGTCCTTGGAAAAATAATATTTAGCAGGAGGTAAACCTTTTAACACAAAATTGCTATTCTGTATATTTCTTAACAATTACCGAAGCATTATGACCACCGAAGCCAAATGTATTACTTAAAGCTGCTCTAACTTCTCTTTTTTGCGCTTTATGAAATGTTAAATTCAGCTTATTATCAATATTTGGATCAAGTTCCTGCAAATTAATTGTAGGAGGGACAACACCATTAACAACAGCACATAATGCTGCTAACGTTTCAATAGCTCCAGCAGCACCTAATAAGTGACCCGTCATCGATTTGGTAGAACTTATATTCATTTTATATGCTTGTTCACCAAAAACTTCTTTAATACCTTTCAATTCTGCTACGTCGCCAAGAGGAGTTGCTGTTCCATGAACATTAATGTAATCAATGTCCTCTGGTTTTAGATTAGCATCTTCCAACGCATTTTTCATTACGTTCATTGCTCCTAAACCTTCAGGATGTGGAGCTGTAAGATGATGAGCATCTGCAGATAAACCTCCGCCGGCAACTTCTGCATAAATTTTAGCTCCTCGCTTCTTTGCATGCTCCAGTTCTTCAAAAATAAGTGCAGCACCACCTTCTCCCATTACGAATCCATCGCGCGTATTACAAAATGGACGAGAGGCCGTTTTATACTCTTCGTTTCTAGTAGATAAAGCTTGCATAGAATTAAATCCGCCCATTCCGGCTTCATTAATTGAAGCTTCCGATCCACCAGTTATAAAAATATCAGCCTTTCCTAATCGAATATAGTTAAGTGCATCAATCATAGCGTTGGTTGATGAAGCACATGCAGAAACTGTAGTAAAATTAGGTCCTCTAAAATTATATTTCATAGATATATGCCCAGCGGCTATATCCGAAATCATCTTTGGAATAAAGAAAGGACTGTATCGTGGCGATCCATCGCCATTTACATAATTCCTAACTTCTTCCAAAAAAGTATCAATTCCACCAATGCCTGATCCCCAAATAACACCTGCTCTATCATGATTGATAGCATTCAGATCAAGTTTAGAATCCTGAATTGCTTGCTCAGCCACGACTAAAGCATACTGCGCAAAACGATCCAGTTTTCTAGCCTCTTTTCTGTCAAAATGTTGATTTGAGTCGAAGTCTTTTACTTCACAAGCAAATCTTGTTTTAAATTTAGATGCATCAAAGCGAGTAATTAGGTCGATACCACTAACTCCATCCATTAAATTTTTCCAATATTCTTCAACATTGCTTCCGATCGGTGTAATAGCACCTAGTCCAGTAATTACAACACGTTTGAATTCCATAACATTTAAAATTTAAAACAAGATTTAATGATATTAAAAATTACTTAGCGTGCTCTTCAATATAATTAATAGCATCACCAACGGTGCCAATGTTTTCTGCTTGATCATCTGGAATAGAAATATTGAATTCCTTTTCGAATTCCATAATTAACTCAACAGTGTCAAGAGAGTCAGCACCTAAGTCGTTAGTAAAACTAGCTTCTGGTGTAACTTCGTTTTCGTCAACTCCTAACTTATCAACGATAATTGCTTTTACTCTTGATGCAGTATCAGACATAACTTTAAGTTTTAATTAATAATTAAGTTTATTTTTTAACAGTGCAAAGAAATATAATTAACTGTGATAAATCAAAAATATTTCTTTATTTTTTGATGTAAAAATAGCTTTTTTTGAATTTTTAAAGCCATTTTTGTATTTATTTTTTGAATAATTAAGCCATTTAACTGGCTTCACACGCTCATAACAATATTTAAATGAACAGAATAGCAATCTTTGCATCCGGGTCCGGCACAAATGCCGAAAATATTATTAATTTTTTCAAAGAAAATAAAAAAATTGAAATCTCCTTCATTTTTTCGAACAATAAAAATGCCTATGTTATTCAAAGAGCTATAAATCATGGAATTAAATATCATATTTTTTCTCGACCGGAGTTCTATGAAAGCAATACTGTCCTTGAAATACTCCAAGATAACAACATTGACTTCATTGTTCTCGCTGGTTTTTTATGGTTGGTTCCAGAAACATTGGTAAAAGCTTATCCCAACAAGATAATAAACATACATCCAGCCCTTTTACCAAAATATGGAGGCAAAGGGATGTATGGCTCCAAAGTACATGAAGCTGTTGTTAAAAATAAAGAGAAAGAATCAGGAATTACCATTCATTATGTAAATAATGAATACGATAAAGGAAATGTCATTTTTCAAGCAAAATGCTCTGTTCTTGCAACAGATACTCCCGATGATGTTACAAAAAAAGTGCACGAATTAGAATACGCACACTTTCCAAAAGTTATTGATAAATTAATTAATAGTTAAAAATCATATCTCCTCCCTAAATTTAAATTCAATCCAATATTCATTATAAATGGCTGATAATCGTAATTAAGATTTTCATCTCCAAATGGCACAGATACACCAAACTGAAATATAAACTTAACATATTTAAAGCCAACTTTTGAAGTTATCACAGGTTCAAAAAATAAATTATATTTTCCTGTTCGAAAATCTGCACCGTTTGGATCCATTTGAACCACTGCAAATCTTGGTGAAAAACTGCCATCGTAAATACCCGTTGAAATTCCTATACCCGGCTGAACAAAAAATCTATTGTATTTTGCCTCTGTAATTTGAGAATCGAAAAGAGAAGTTTCGTAATATCCTTCAACTTTACCTGTTCCATACCCTCCATATATCTCATATCGACCTTTACTGCCTATTTTCTCGAAATAACCAATCCCAGCTTCAACAAATGCATGTTTATGAAAGTCGTCTGTTGAGTCATTGGTTTCGTTTCCAAAACTACCATTAACCATAATTCCAATATTATCCGTAATTGCAAAAGCAGTTTGAGCATCGAAATTACTTGTGCCAGTGGCAATGGAAGCTTGAAACTCCCCCCGATTACTTAGCATTGGCGAGTTTACCATGTTAGGTACATATTCCGGAGAGCATGATGTCATAATACTAACTACTATTACTACAATATAGTAATACCTAGTAACTTTTGATAATTTCAACCTTTTCATAGTTAAATTAATTAGATGATTAGAGTATTATTTTATCTTCGTTTACTTCTCTCATTGCTGGTGGAATTTCCCGATCCGGCATTTCTTGATCTACCTTCATTCCTGTTGGCTGAATGCGAATTTCTGCTTTGTTTATGCACTCTTGTACTTGAATTTGAATTTCTTGTTTTACCGCGCTCAGATCTCTCTGATACCTGTCTGTTATTATAAGTTCTTGAATTTCCGGGTCTATTAACCTGTCCGCTACGAGTTCTTGATTGATTTGAATAAGCTGAAGATCTTTGAGATTTATTAGACGATCTTTCTGAGCTTAACGAACCAGAATTTCTTGAATGTGTAGTATTTCCAACTCTTGTATTTGATCGCTTTACAGCAGTTGCAGAGCGACTTCTTGTAGTACTATGACTCTCTCCTCTAACTCTGCTAAGTTCATAAGAATTTCTTACCCCTCTGTTTCGAGAAGTAAAAGATCTTTCCGGATACGTTCTTCCATAGTCATTTCTTCTAGTTATAGTATGCATATGATAAGCCCTTGAGCTTCTTCTTGCACCCGGGTAATAATATATATGTTGATGATTAACATGCAAATGAATATTACCATAATACATATTGCATGAATATGGATGCCAAGAATGATAATGAACCGGATAATGTTGCCAATAATATGGAGAATGCCATCTATGGTATGTTGGACCCCAAAAATACAAAACCACAGGTGGCGAATATACATATACTGGTTCAATTATATAATCTGGACCATATAAATACACATCTCCCACAACCTGCACGTGAGTTTTTCCACTATGGTCTTTTTCAACATCTATTGTAGCGACATCCTGATAGATATCCTTACCTATAACAGCCTGAATAGTAATTAAAAATGTTTGGCCTTCAGAGTTCTCTACAACCCTTAAATAATCAACATATCCATCTCTATTTAGATCTAAATTTGATATTTTTAACTCAGGATCGTTTAGTTTGTATTCAAAATCTTCTAAATCTTTCGATTCACCAAAAATAGAAGCGATTGCCTCCAAATTAAGGTTTTCACTGATATCTTCATTTGCACTAACGGTTGTTACGTCTTGAGCAACTGCTACCAAAGAACTTGTTAAAACGAGTATTATTACTAGTATATTTTTCATCTTGCACTTCCTTTCTTATTATTTTAGCTAAAGATTATGTTCTGTAGTTGAATCAAAACAAAATTCAAGCCAAAAAACAAATAAATATGCCAACTCTTTACAGTTGAGGCCTTTACAAATAATAAAGAAACTAGAATTCTAAAATTACTTAATACTATACCCAAATTTTTATGATTCTATTTTATCCAGCTCTTGTTTTAGGGAACTAATAGCATTTTGATAGGAAGGTAATTCATTCTCTGAAATGGGATTAACCGGAGGAGCTTTAATTGAAAGCGGGTTAACTGCATAACCATTTTTCCACATCCTAAAATCCAAATGAGGTCCTGTGGCATAACCAGTACTTCCCACATAACCAACAATTTGCCCTTGAGAAACTCTTTGTCCTTTTTTTATTCCTTTGGGATATCTTGACAAATGATTATAACCGGAAGTATATACACTATTATGACGTACTTTAATGTAATATCCAGCAGACTTTGTGTATCCTTTTGCAATTACCGTTCCATCTCCAATGCTATATATTGGCGTACCCGCCGCAGCTGCGTAATCAACCCCTCGATGCGGTCTTCTGATTCTTAATATTGGATGCATTCTACTGTTTGAGTAACCAGAACTTATTCTTGAAAATCTAAGTGGTGCTTTTAAAAATTGGCGACGTAAGCTTTTCCCATTCTCATCAAAGAAACTTTTTATACCATCTTGCTCAAATTCATATGCCAATAGCTCTTCACCACGATGATTAAAACTAGCAGCATAAATCTCACCTATACCTATTGGTATGCTATCTACAAACTGTTCGTCGTAAATAACCTTAAACTTATCTCCCTCCTCTAAACCAAAGAAATCAACAGTCCACGCATAAATTTCCGATAATCTTATAGCCATCATAGGATCAATATTGTTTTCAATCATAGTAGACCAAAGAGACGAAGATACTATACCAGAACAGGTTTTTCTAACGATCGTAATTTCTTTTTCTCCTTTAATGGCATTAGGCTCACTGCCAAGAGATACTTTTAAATACTCTGTTGGACTATGTGTATAAACAAAATACTTTAAGGTTTGAGCACTATCTTTTGTATAATATAACTTGTAATGATTTCCTGCTTTTATATTTCTTATATTGAATACCTCAGACGAACGATAGGTTGCTTTGTTTACAATGTCTCTTTCAACTCCAGCCTCCGTTAATAATCTTGCAAGATTGTAATTTCGTCGAATTCTATTTTGAACCACATTGAAAGAATCAAGTGTAATATCATATTCTTTTTTTATATCATGATAAATAATATTTTGATCAATACCTACCGCATAAATATTCTTGTTCCTACTGAGGATACTACTTTCAGAAGATTTTATCAAACTAATTAAAATTACAACTATACCAATTATACTAATTACTGATATTTTCTTAATATGCATATTACTAGATATTTGCGTCGAATGTAAAAAATAAATTCCTTAATTTCAAATATTTACGTCTTTATTCTATCGAAACCTAATCCATAAACCCCCATAACACTATTAACCGAAATAAAAGCATCCGGATCAATTTCTTTCACAATTCGTAATAAAGTATTGGATTCCTGCTTTTTAACTAACACCATTAATATCTTGGATTCCTTTTTAGAATACCATCCAGTTCCATCAATTAAAGTAATACCTCTATTCATATCGCCAGCTATTTTCTCTGCAATTTGATCATACATTTTAGAGAAAATAAACACCTGTACAGTTCTTTTAGCACCTGTTAAGACTAAATCAATTGCATAAGCTGTTATAGACATTGTTACGTAACCATAAACGATTTTCTCTATTGACTTAAAAATTAAGAACGAAGATGATATAATTAGAACATCGGCGTAAAGAATTATTTTCCCGGGACTGATGTTTCGATACTTATTAATCATCATCGCAATTATGTCGGTGCCTCCGGTGCTACCTCCCTGACTAAAAACAATTCCCACACCAACACCAGCCATAATACCTCCAACAACCGACGACATAAAATTTTCAGTAACAATCGGTTCAACAATAATCCCTTGAAGTATTGAGAAAAATAGTGTTAATACTGCTGTGGCATAAATTGTTTTAATCCCGAAATTTTTCCCTAACACCTTAATACTTGCGAGGATTAGAAATGCATTTATGATCAGATATGGAATCCAAAGCGGAATTTCTGTTGCATAAAATATTAAGGTTGCAACACCTGTTATTCCTCCACCAGTAATTGCAGCAGGGATTAAAAATGCTGTCCATCCTAATGCATTGATAAAAAGGCCTAACGTGATGATCGAATAGGCCTTAAAACTTTTTAGCAACTTGTTCATTTCTGTATTGTTGGTTATATCACAATATTAATAATCTTTTTCGGAACAAAAATAACTTTCCGTGGTGTTTTTCCTTCTAACCATTTCTGTGCCGATTCATTTTCTAACACTTTCTGTTCTGCACTTTTTGCATCAATATCCATTGGTAATTGTATCTTAAACCTCATCTTTCCATTGAATGAAACAGGGTAATCAAAAGAACTTTCTACCAAATATTTATCCTCATATTTAGGGAAGTTTACATAAGTAATACTATTTGTTTTTCCACATAAGCTCCATATTTCTTCAGTAATATGAGGAGCAAATGATGATAATAGAATGGTTAGAGGTTCTAGAATTTCTCTCTTATTGCACTTTAATTCGTTCAGTTCATTCACACAAATCATAAAAGCACTTACTGATGTATTAAAAGAAAAACGTTCAATATCTTCCTGGATTTTTTTGATTGTTTTATGCAATACTTTTAACTCATCAGCATTAGCTTTCTCCTCCGAAAGGTTAATCTTGTTTTGATCATCATGAAACAATCTCCAAAACTTTCGTAAAAATTTATGCACCCCATCAATGCCATTGGTATCCCATGGCTTAGACATTTCTAATGGTCCTAAGAACATTTCGTACATTCTAAGAGTATCTGCACCATACTGTTCGATTACATCATCAGGATTTACAACATTATACAGTGATTTGGACATTTTTTCAACAGCATATCCACAAATATAGTTTCCATCTTCAAAAATGAACTCAGCATCTTTGTATTCAGGATTCCAATTTTTAAATGCGTCTACATCCAGAATATCATTATGCACTATATTGACATCTACATGTATTGGAGTAACATCATATTCTTTTATTAGGCTTAAAGAAACAAATTTATTGGTTCCTTTAACTCTATATACAAAATTTGATCTGCCTTGAATCATTCCTTGGTTGATCAATTTTCTAAAGGGCTCATCTTTACATACCCAACCAATGTCGAATAAAAATTTGTTCCAAAAACGTGAATAGATAAGATGTCCGGTTGCATGCTCAGTACCTCCAATGTATAAATCAACATCTTTCCAGTATTGATTAGCTTCTTTAGAAACCAACGCTTCGTTGTTTTTAGGATCCATATAACGCAAATAATATGCTGATGATCCAGCAAACCCCGGCATAGTGCTTAATTCATAAGGATATCCTTCTTCTGTGTGCCAACTCTTTGCCCTTCCTAAAGGAGGCTCGCCTTTTTCTGTTGGTAAATAAGCATCAACTTCCTGTAATT
>PKTC01000433.1 GCA_002869305.1 Marinilabiliales bacterium | reverse complement strand
TTGTAATTCCTGTTGAACAAAGGATGTGTTATTTTCAAAGTCCCAAAGAGATTGTATCTTTAAATTGAGTAATTCTAATTTGTAGTTTATTAGTGCATTGGATAAATTTATTTTTTTCTCTGATAATTGATTTTGAAATCTCTCCAAATCAATACTTGTTAAATCGCCATTTCTATATCTCTCCAGATTAATATCGTATGTGAGCTGCGCATTTTTTTCGTTTTGCTCTGCAATTTTGATCTGAGAATTTAAGTTCTGAAGATTCCTTACGATTTGTCTAATGTTAATAACAATATCATCTTGCAGTGTCTTTAAATCCAGTTCTTTAGATTCTACCTGCAGCTCCGCAGCACGAATTCTGGCTTTTCTCTCACCCCAATCAAAAATTGGAATTGAAAAAGTGACCCCAACTTGAGGACTACGAGTGGGTTTCTCATAAATGTTTCCAAAATTTTCATTATTACCCATGATTCCAACCGAAAGATCTACATCACCACGAAATTCATTGGTGGCAGAAGTTTCAATTAGATCAAATTCGGCATTGTTTAAATCTATTTTTCGTTGCGATAATTCTAAGCGCTGCGATAAACCATTTTCTATCGCTTTTTCCAAATCTACAAGCACAGGTTTATAATCTATATCAGTAGAAATCGCAATATCTTCATATAGCGACACTCCAATTAATCTTTTAAATTGATCCTTTGCATTTTCCAAGTCAACTCTGGCATTATCCAAATTTGATTGACTTGTTGCATAGTTTAATTCACCTTGCAATAACTCTTCCTGAGCAGATAAACCTGCATCAACTTTGCTTTTTATAATTTCAAAGCTTACTTTTTGGTTTTCGAATTCTTCTTCTGCAATTTGAACCGACATTTGTTTTTGATAAATCGTATAAAAAGCTTGTGTTACCTGGCGCTCTATATTTAGCATTTGTATCGAATAGGAGAGGGTTGAGTTTTCTAGAGCTAGCTCTTGTTTCTTTAAATTCAATTTAAGCCGGTTATAAGTAAACAGCGGTTGATTATAACTTAAATAGAGATTGTTATCGAAACCCTCGTACGTATTCGTGACTTTTGTTGGGTTAAAAGGGTCTATAGAATTGTCAAATGTTTCTGTTGATGTAGATCTGTATTGAAAATCGTTTCTTAGCGAGAGAGTTCCATCGGTCCATTTAATGGGTTGTCGAATTAATAATCCTCCTTTTGAGAGAGTACTTTCCGATCCATACCAACTGGAGTAATAGTCACTGTATTCTTCACTGTTTGAATATTGAACAGGAGTAACATCCAAAGAGAAATGTGACTTTAACATGGCTAATTGAGCATTTAAATACTCTCGATTTTGCTCCATGCTTAGTCTTGATTGTTTTATATCGGGACTGTTTTCTAATGCTATGTTCATTGCATCTTCCAGAGTAAGCTCCATTTGTGCTTTTGACCATACTGCACATATCACGAAAGCTCCGGTTATAAATAATTTAATTTTTGACATTTTCATTTATATTTATGCGTTATATTTTATATTATTAATCAGCTTTTACCCATTTAATTGCATCGGCAAAAATCATCTTGCTAAAAGATTTATTTGTTTGTTCTACTTTTGCATTTTCAGGTGATATGTAAAATGTTCCCATATAATTCCATCCTGAATCGAGTTCTTCATCTGTCAAGGTAATTTCTTCAACTCCATCGTCATTATAAATTCTAAAATTATAACTGGGTTTTCTTTTATCGCGATTCCATTCAATATTTATTTTTGCGATATGGCAATACACATCATAATACGCGCCTTCATCTAAATCAGGTAACCACTGTGTCATTCGTTCGTTTTCTCCAGACCTTGTATATACTGCAGAGCGAATATATTTACCATAAAAACCACTTCTTAATATCGGTTTCCAGACTGGTGGAGGATTCCAAAAATGTAATCCGGAATATTTGTATCTGTCCTTCTTGTTTTTATTAATTAGAACTTTTAGGTAGCTCTCATTTGATTCTTGTATAACTTTGAATCCCTGATCTTCATTATCAACAATAAATTCATTTTCATTTGCTAAATCCGTAAATAATGGATAATTCTTTATACCATCAAAAACAGGAACTTTCTTAATTTCGTCAAAGCCTGAAAATTCGTAAATTAAATTGTTTGGGAGATTTTCAGAAATATTGGTATAAATATTCATCCGGGTTGGTTCGGTTGGAAAAAGAACTCCAATTTCTCGAGCAGAATTAGCTGGCACAAATATCTTTCTGGTATAGTCTGGTTGCTCCGGACCATCTGATGTGAAACTACGCGAATTGCTTTTATCATCC
>PKTC01000543.1 GCA_002869305.1 Marinilabiliales bacterium | reverse complement strand
TCTTGTCGTATACTTTGAGTATTCATATGTCAACAGAATATTAGCTAAATTAGGCAGTAAACCTAAAATACCTGCCATTAGTAAAACAGAAGATGCCTTTAAAAACTTAGATAAAACTTTATTTTTGAAGAAAGTATAAAACTCTACTAAAAAAACTGCGAATATTAAAAATAATAGATAGTAAGTCATTTGAAAATGATTAGCAGCCAGGTGTAAACTAAAAAACAAAGCTACCAGAGCACTCCCTATCCAGATATTTTTTCTATATGCATAAAACAAGCCTCCAATGATTGGGGGTATAAAAGAAATCGCGTGAATTTTTGCATTATGCCCTGCCCCCAAATACAAAATATTTAATGAGGACAATCCAAACCCTAATGCCCCAACTATTGCAAGCCATGGGTCAACATTGAAGCAAAGTAGTAAAATATAAAAACCAATAAAAAGAAAAAACATGTAACCAGCAGGTCGGGGAAATACTTTTAGAACAAATCCTCTTATTTTATTGACAAGGTTTTTATAGTTAATGGATATTTGATAAGCTGGCATCCCACCAAACATGCTATTTGTCCATAAAGCTTCCTTTTCTGTTTGTTCCCTAAAATCTACAACTTCTTTACTCATTCCCTGATAATTAATTTGGTCTCCTTGATGTAAGATATCTCCTTTTAACTGGGGCGAGAAGTAAACTGCACTTATTATTAGAAATACTATAATTGCAACAAAGTACGGAATTAAGCCTTTAATAATGTTGTTTTTCATAGTTCTGATCTTTAATACATCTAAATTATTTACCAAATATAACTATATCGTTGAATCAATTGAATAAATTTATTTGTTAAATTTCATTTATTTGAATAATTATGAGTACAAGAAATCATAAGTCTGTTAAATTAAATCTTAATAAGTTTAAAATAATATCGTTTCATTCTTTACCTTTGCAACGCTCTAAATATATAGATATAGCATATGAAAGTTTTAATGATCCTCGATAACGAATTTCCTCCAGATATAAGAGTAGAAAATGAGATTAAAGTCCTAGTAGAAAATGGATTGGATCTACACGTTGCTTGTTTTACTCTAAAAGACAAACCTGAAGTTGAACATTACAATGGTTATACGATTCACAGAAAAAAGATATCCAGTTTTATCTATAAATCAAGTATAGGAGCATTAATATTTCCTTTTTATTTCAACTTCTGGAGATCTTTTATTCATAAATTATTTAAAGAACAAAGTTTCGATGCAGTGCACGTGCATGATCTTCCAATGGCAAAAATTGGATATGAAGTCAAGCGTAAGTACGGTGCTCTATTCATCTTGGATTTACACGAAAATTGGCCAGCGTTATTAAGAATTTCAATGCATACTCAAAGTTTTTTAGGCAAACTTCTTTCGCATAATAAAAGTTGGGAGCGTTTTGAAAAGAAATATACAAAATTAGCTGATAGAGTCATTGTCGTTGTTGGTGAAGCAAAAGAAAGATTAACAAAAATAACTGGTTTAGAAGAAAACATACTTGTTGTTTCTAATACCTTAAACTTAGAAAAAATTCCATCTCTTAAGTTAAAAAAAGAAAAAGAACAAACCATTCTCTTTTATGGTGGTGCCATTAATTTTCATAGAGGACTCCAATCTGTAATTCATGCAATGAAAAAAATTATACCAATTGATGATACCTTGCGACTGTGGATTGTTGGTGACGGCAGTTATAAAATAGAATTAGAAAAAATCACCAAGGCTTTAAACATAGAGCCATATATAAAATTTTTTGGATATAGACCAAATAAAGAATTACTCGAGATCCTATCCCAGTCCGATATTGCTTTAATTCCGCATTTAATATCAGATCATACGAATTCAACCATACCACATAAATTATTTCAATACATGTATTATGAGAAACCTATCGTTTCTTCAAAATGTATTCCTTTAAAACGAATTATAGATGAGACTCAAGCTGGTTTTACGTATAACCCAGAAAACTTAGACGAATTGGCCAAAGCAATTGTAGAGGCTCGTGATCATCTGAAGAAAAATACAGTGTTAAAGAAGAGCACAAAATCGTGGGTTGAAGAAAAATATAATTGGAAAATTGATCAGGACAGACTTCTCAATATGTACCAGAAAATAAAGCAAAGAAGAAGTCTTTAAAGTATATAAATGAGCAGTTATGAAGAATAAAGCATTAGAAAAACGATATCAAAAAACTTTAACATTTTTGAAAGCGAATTTGCCAACTCATTCAAAAATTCTAGACCTAGGAACTAAAAACAAATTCTCCGAGATAATGAGTAGAAATGATTATCTTGTTA
>PKTC01000239.1 GCA_002869305.1 Marinilabiliales bacterium | reverse complement strand
CTGACGGATAATAAGAATTATCAAATTCCCACATGTATTTATCAGCATTAACAAATGCAACAGCTTTATCAATAGCTTCTTTTTCTGAAATTGATGGAACAATACTGATATCCTTAATTTTTTTGAATTCTCCGCTCAATGATTCAATAGCATCTTCACGGCTATGTACAATGTAAATACCATGTTCAACTTTGATTCCTTTATAATATTGTTGGAATCTTTCATGAGTATATCCAATTTGATCCTTTTCAGATCTCAGGCTTTTATACTCATCGTTCTTTGTCATACTAAAGATGCTTGAAAATACAGCATTGGTTTGTGTTTTAGAAAATGACTTATCTTTTGTGTCAAATTTCACAAAAGAAGGATGACCATTTCTGTCAAGGGTTTGTTTCTCGATTTTTTGTGCAAAGGATGCACTTGCAAAAACGATTAGAATTAGAAAAGTAAAAATTCTCTTCATAAGTAAATTTAGTTTAGGTTAAAAAATAGAGTTATTTAATCGGTGACCTAATATATAATAAAATTCAATATCTAAAATTGATTATCGATAAACAACAACTTACAAATGATAAAAAGTAAACATCAACATTTTTTATTTTTTATTTTAAACGATTATTAAATTTGAGCATCTAAATGAAAACTTAAAATGAATTTTATGAAAAAATTATTAGTGCTTTTTTTCTTTATGGTTGCTGGTTATGTGCTTTATTCTCAAGATACTAAAGAGACAAAGAAGCCAGCTTACGAATTTGAAATTGTAAAAGAAGTAAAAACGACTCCTGTAAAAAATCAGTTTAGATCAGGAACCTGCTGGAGCTTTTCTGCATTATCATTTCTCGAATCTGAGATGCTACGAATGGGAAAGCCAGAAGTCAATTTATCCGAGGCATGGATTATACGTCATGCATATTCTGATAAAGCAGTGGAATATGTTCGTTGGCATGGACACTTAAATTTTGCTGGAGGCGGTGGATTTCATGATGTTACCCATACAATAAAAAAATATGGAATTGTTCCTGAGGAAATATATTCAGGTTTGAATTACGGAACAGAGAAGTATGTACACGGCGAATTTGATGCGGTATTAAAAGGTTATATGGATCAAGTAATACTAAATAAGAATAAAGAACTATCAACAGCCTGGCATAGGGGTTTCGAGGGAATTCTAGATGCATATTTTGGAGAAAAACCAGAAAAATTTACATATAAAGGTAAAGAATATACGCCTCAAACTTTTGCGGCTGAATATACTGGAATTAATCCAGACGATTATATTGAAATATCATCCTTTACTCATCATCCATACTATGAACAATTTATTCTTGAAGTTCCGGACAATTGGATGTATGGTACAGTTTATAATGTAACCTTGGAAGATTTCATTGAAATTATTGATAATTCTATCAACAAAGGATATTCGGTTGCCTGGGGAGGAGATGTGAGCGAAAAGGGTTTTTCGTGGAAAAATGGTGTAGCTATAGTTCCCGACGCAGAGTATGAAGAAACAAGTGGAACTGATAAGGAAAGGCTAACAGGTTTAACTACAAAAGAGAAAAACGAAATTTTATATTCGTTCGAAAGGCCATTGAAGGAATTAGATATCACTGCAGAACTGCGTCAAAAAGAATTTGACAATTATAAAACAACAGATGATCATGGAATGCACATTGTAGGTATTGCAAAAGATCAAATGGGAAATAAGTTTTACAAAGTAAAAAATAGTTGGGATATTGATAATCCGTACCAAGGATACATATTTATGTCAGAGGCTTTTATAAAATTTAAGGTAACTGACATTATGGTACATAAAGATGTTATTCCTGCAAAAATTACCAAGAAATTAGGATTATAATTGATTCTATTAAATATCTTAACCGTTATCAGATTCGATAACGGTTTTTTTAACTTTATAAATTAATATTTGTTATAATCAAAAAGATATTATTATGGATTTAAAAATAAAAGGACAAACATTTATTGTAACGGGAGTAACAAGCGGTTTTGGACGTTCGGTAGCCGAACAACTTATGGAAAACGAAGCAAATGTATTTGGAGTAGCAAGAAGAGGCGAGTTACTTAGTGAAATGAAATATAAGTATGATTCTCGTTTTGAGTATCTTGCTGCTGACATTACAAAACAAGGAGCAATAGATAAATTGATAGATTACTTAGGTGTAACTGAAATTCAGGGGGTTTTTGTTAATGCAGGAGGTCCTCCAGCAAAATCATTTATTGAAACTGAAATGAGCGATTGGGATTCTGCCTATAATAATTTATTGCGTTGGAAAGTGGAATTGGTAAAAAAGCTTATTCCTGG
>PKTC01000522.1 GCA_002869305.1 Marinilabiliales bacterium | reverse complement strand
TTTACTTTAAGCGGAACAATAAGTAAAGCATTTGGCACTGATTGTCCCAAGCCCGAGGTGATGGTAATATATTCATCAGGAAGTTCAGTCATATATATGGTTTTTTGCTCCTGAACACATCGCCCGATTAATCCCACACCAATATCAATTCGCTTTTCCATGTATTTGCGTCTTTCATAAGCATAGAAAGCTAACAATTCAACAAAACGATCTGTTTTGTCGTCATCATTAATAATGAATATACCACCTTGATTGGCATCTATATATTTAACCAGATTGCTGATAATATGATAAGAGAACTCTTGCATATCATCCGTGTTTTGGCGCAATATTTCTCCAAACTTAGCGAGTCCTTGTGTTGCCCAGTTTTGTTTTTGATCCTCTAATTTTCTTTCTGCTTCTTGTTCTTTTGCTATTTTTAAGCTCTTGCGCATTTCCAATAAGGAATTCCCAAGAACATCTTTATCGCTCAATAAGTCAAATTCTTTCTCAAGATTTCCCTTTCCAATTTCTCTAGCAAATTCTGCGGTTTTATTCAGTCCTTCAATTAAAGTATTGACTGAATTACCCATTTCACCAATTTCATCCTCTGATTTAACTTGTAATTTCAAACTTTGATCAATGTCTCCTTCAGCAAGATGTTTTAAAATATTGGTTGTATGAGTAACTGGTTTTGAAATTTTTAACGATAATACATAAATAATAATGGCAATTAATAATAGTCCAATTACACCAACAAAAATTGATTTCTTGAGTGTTGCTTTTTCTTCTGCCATAATTATATTTACAGGAACAGCAAAACCGAACGACCACGGGGTAGGAGAGTTACCGATGTAAACAGGAGCATATGAAATCCAGTATTCATTTCCATCGATCCCTTTATTTGAACTTGAAAATTCTTTACCATTTTGTATTTTTTCAAGAATATTTGAACTTTCACATTCAAATTCTTGTAAAAACTGTCCTAACATTTCTTCATTTTCATGAGCGACATATTGTCCATTATGTGCAATAAGAAATGCATAACTTCCTTCTATAGGATGAATTTCTTGAATTAGATCCTGAAATCGTTGTAATTCTAAATCCAAACCCGATACACCTATTGATATTACATTTTCAATTACTGCCAGTGCAACACTTGTCATCAATATTTCATCTTCGCCAGTATTGTAAGTGAAATAGTACGGATCCATTACATATTCTACTTGTTTTTCTAAAATATCATAGTAGGCACCCTTTGTAAAACCTGGAACAGTATCAATGATTTCTTTTTTAAATTTGATTTCTCCATCCGATCTGTAATATGTCATTCGCATACGCCCATGAGGTTTTTTCCATTCGGGCCAAATGCCTGATAGTTCCCAATTATACCATGTAGATAGAAAGTTGGGATTTTCCTCGATTAAATATTCAATCATATCGATTAAAATTTCTTCCATCTGATCTGGCGGTAAGTCCTTATATATATTCGAAACCTGAGCCAATGCCCGAGTCATGTTCATATCGACACTTAAGTCAGCTTTTACATAATTAGCATATTCCTTTGCATAAGTGTTGGTTAACTCTTTTGCATTATCCAACGCTATTTTATTCAACTTTAAACTAACATATCCTAAAGCTAAGGCATAAATAATCAACGATGCTGTAAGAATATAGACAAGCATCTTAGTCTTTAAATTCATCTTAATTTTCATGTGTAGAAATCTTTTGATGTTTAGGTATTGATCTTACAATTTTATCAAATAAAATCGATAATTCATGGACACAATGTATAAAAAAAATATGATTATTTAAAACTTTTCAGTTATAATCAGCACTACGTTATAATAACCAGTTTATAAGAATAAATTTGCATAAATAAACATAGTTTACTTATTTTTGTTTCTCTAAAAATTAAAACTCTAAAACATAATAATATGAAATTACTCGAAGGAAAAACTGCTATTGTAACCGGTGCTGCTCGTGGTATTGGTAAAGCGATCGCAATAAAACTTGCAGAACAAGGAGCAAACATTGCAATTACCGATTTAGAATATAATGATGCTGCAAAAGAAGTTGAAAAACAACTTCAAGAGATGGGCGTAAAAGCAAAAGCCTACGCTTCGGATGCAAGTAAATATGATGAAACCCAGGACTTAGTAGACGAAATTCAAAAAGAATTCGGAAGTGTTGATGTTCTTGTTAATAATGCTGGTATAACCATGGATACTCTAATGATGAGAATGACAGAACAGCAATGGGATACCGTAATTTCTGTAAACCTTAAGTCGGTTTTCAATTTTACAAAAGCGGCTCAAAAATATATGTTGAAACAAAAATCAGGAT
>PKTC01000497.1 GCA_002869305.1 Marinilabiliales bacterium | reverse complement strand
TATAATACCTGGTAATTAGTTTGGAAATCCCTACGTTAGAGGAAATCTCAAAAACTTCTTTTACGGTAATGACACCATGACCACCTTTTTTGGTATCAGTAATTTTTTTATCATAGTAAAGAACCTCACCTTTTCCTGTATTTATGGTGTCATCCAGATCAACATAACCATCTTCGAGCAATGCAATTATTGAGGCTAATTTGAAGGTCGATCCCGGAGCGCGACTTTCTCCAATTGCATAGTTGTAAGATTCTATATATTGTCCTTTACTGTTTCTTTCAAGATTTACGATGGCCTTAATATCACCTGTTGAAACCTCCATTAAAACCGCAGTTCCATGGTGTGCTTCATGTCTGATTAACTGTTTCAATAAAGCATTTTCTGCAACATCCTGAATATCGACATCAATTGTGGTAACTACATCCATCCCGTCCTTTGGTTCTACCTCATTCCCATCATGAACTGGCATCCAGATATTACCGTTTATCCGTTGCATTAATCGAACTCCCTCTACTCCTTTTAATTCTTGGTCGTATGCTCCTTCTATACCAACTACATTTCCTCCTTCTCCCTGAGTAGTATAACCTATTGTTCTTGAAGCTAAACTCACATGCGGTTGAATTCTTAAATTTGTTTGGATGGCAATAAAACCTCCCTTATACTGTCCTAATCTAAAAAGTGGGAATTGCTTTAGTTCTTTTAATTGATTGTAATTTACGCGACGCTTAATTAAAAAAAAGCGTTCTCCATTCTTGCGCGCAGTAATTATCTCTGCTTTATATTGCCGTGCTGATTTATCCTTAAAAAGTTTGGAAAGCTTTAGTGACAAAGAATCGATTTTAGAATTAAAGATCTTATCATCCATTCCAGTGCTTCGAGTATCCATTCTTATTTCGTAATAAGGGACTGAACTGGCCAAAAGACGGCCATCTTCAGCTAAAATATCGCCTCGGTTGGATTCAATGGTAATGTCTTTGAGTGTAAGATTCTGAGCCTGCTCTTTCCACTTTCCACCTTCAATTAATTGCAGATATAGAATTTTGCCAACAATAAGAACAGCAAAAGCCAGCATGAATATATAAATCACACCTACTCTCCAAACTATTTCCTTTTTTAATGACATAAAAATTCTTATTCTTCAATTACAATTTTTTTAGGAGGAACAACGGATTCCTTTAAGCCTAATCCACGTTCTTCAACTAACTTTGCTACCTCAGACTGTTTACTTATAAACATAAGTTCAGACGATGTAGTAATTGCCTCAGCTCTTAACTCATTTATCTCTTTTGAAAGCTCCACATTAGCGCGAACAACCTTTTCGGCATGATATCGATTTGCTATGTAGATAAATGCCAGAGCAACTAAAAAAACAATGTATGGCAATTGCTTAACGATAAAATCATTAGCAATTAAAGACCCATCCAATAAATCTTTAATTGAGCCGAATCTGGATTCTTTTCGCTCTTGTTTTTCCTCAATAAACTCAACATTATCAATTTTATCGCCAATCATATTCTTTCTGCTATTCTTAATTTTGCGCTCCGCGCTCTGTTATTTTCTTTAATTTCAAAATTATCTGGAACAATTACTTTTCTATTAACAGCCTTAAATGGAACATCCTTATTCCCATAGAAATCTTTTTCAACCTCACCCTCAAACTGTCCGTTTTTAATAAAATTCTTTACGATTCGATCTTCCAGAGAGTGATAGGTTATCACAACCAATCGACCTCCAGGCTTTATTACATCAACAGTTTGAAGAAGCATTTCCGTCAAAAAGTCCATTTCTCTGTTTACCTCTATTCTTAAAGCCTGAAAGACTTTTGCCAAAAACTTATGCTCAGCATGTTTTGTCAGGTATGGCATTAATATTTCGGTAAACTCATTAATTGTTTCAACTTTTCTGCCTTTGCGTTTGTCGACAATTGCTCTCGCTAATTTTCTACTATTCTTTAATTCACCATACTCCCATAAAATCTTAGCCAAAGCTTCCTCCTCGTACTCATTAATAATATTTTTAGCTGACAACTTAGCGCTTTGATTCATTCGCATATCCAAATCTCCTTCGAAGCGAAATGAAAATCCACGCTCAGGATCATCGAAATGGTGTGATGAAACACCTAAATCTGCCAGCAAGCCATCAACTTTGTCAATTTTATGGTACTTTAAAAAATTCTTTAAGAACCTAAAATTTTGATTCACGAATACAAACCGCTCATCATCAATTAAATTTGGCATAGCGTCATCGTCCTGATCAAATGCTACCAGCTTGCCATTTATTATGTTCTTTATGATTTCTTTAGAATGACCTCCACCCCCGAATGTTACATCGACATAAATCCCATCTGGCTTAATTTGCAGGCCGTCAACACTTTCTTTAAGTAAAACCGGCGTGTGATATCCCATCTATTATTCATTTTCCAGATTTAAATCGCCTCCCATAATTTTTTCAGCCAAAGCTGCAAAATCATCGTAACTCTCTTCAGCTGCTTCATATAAATCCCTTGACCAAATCTCTATTCTTCCATCTTGACCAGCAAGCATGGCTTCTTTTGAAATGTTGGCTAAGTCTAGCAATCTTTTTGGTATCAGCATTCTGTTGTTACTGTCTAGAACAATTTCTGCTGAGCCCCGATAAAAGTTTCTTAAAAATTTATTGTGCTCCTTGTTGTAAGGATTAATTTTGCTTCTAATTATGGAGTTTTGTCTTTCCCATTCTTTAATAGGAAACAATACTAAACATTGCTCGAATATATCTTTTTTGATAACAAAGCGACTCTCAGAAGTAGATCCCATCTGCTTCTTAAGAGTTGAAGGAAAGGTTATCCTACCTTTTTCATCAACCTTACAATTATAATCGCCTATAAACGTTGTCATCAATACAAATCCTTTAATTTGTAAAAATATACAAAAATTTCCCACAATTTACCACTTTTCTCCATTTTTTACCACTTTGTTAATAACTTTTACCCATTGTTAAAAGGATTTGCATGCACCTCAATTTTTATTATCTATGTATCTAGTTGTTTTTCAATTATTTAATTCCTGTCATTTTTACTTAACTTTTCACCAATTAGATTGATATTTAATACAAATCGAACATTAATAAATATTTGTTTTAATTTTGACATTTAAATAGTATTGAATCATGGAGAAAGTCAACGTAAGAGAAGTATTTAAACAGAAAAATCCGAAAGTTGCCAAATGGATTCCCGGATTTATTTTTAAATATATTGAACGCATTGTGCATCAAAAAGAAATTAATGAAATAATTCCATTAATAGATGACAAATACGGTCTGGATTATGTGAAAGCCATTATTGATTATTTTAAATTAAATATTGAGGTTAAAGGAGAAGAATTTATTCCTACAGACGGTCGAAATATCTTTGTGGCCAATCACCCACTGGGAGGGCTTGATGGGATTGTGTTTGCTCATGTTGTTGGTAAAAAGAATCCTAAAATTCAATTCCTCGTAAATGATATTTTAATGACCCTTCAGAATCTTGATTCAATTTTTATTCCAGTAAATAAGCACGGTAGACAATCGATGAAATATGTGCGAAAGATTGAAGAAACTTACAAGTCGGATCAACAAATACTAAATTTTCCTGCTGGTTTATGTTCCCGAAAAATTAAAGGAAGTATTATAGACTTAGAATGGAAAAAAAGCTTTGTGAGCAAGGCCATTGAACACAAAAGAGATATTGTTCCGGTTCACATTTCTGGTAGAAATTCAAACTTTTTCTATAATCTTTCTAACTTAAGAGGAAAGCTTGGCATCAAGGCTAACCTTGAGATGTTCTATTTAGTTGACGAAGTATTTAAGCAAAAGAACAAAAATATAGTGGTAACATTTGGCAAACCAATCTCCTATACCAAATTTGACAAATCAGAGAGTCCCAGAGCATGGGCTAAAAAAGTGAAAGATTACATTTACACTTTACCACAAGACAACACAAAAGCATTTAAGAAGTAATTCAAAAAATTTGTAAATTTACATTTCTAAACCACTACCAAGAAAAATGAAAGACGTAATTGAAGCTGTTGACAAGAATTTACTGGAAAAAGAATTAACTCCCGAAAGATTTTTAAGAAAAACAAACAACGGAGGAAATGAGCTTTACATCATAAACCATCACAACTCACCTCATCTGATGCGTGAAGTTGGACGATTAAGAGAGTTAACTTTTCGAAACGCTGGTGGTGGAACAGGAAAAGAGATTGACATCGACAAATTTGACACACAAGAAGAACCTTACGAGCAACTAATATCATGGGATCCTGAAGAGAAAGAGATTTTAGGCGGTTACAGATTTCATGTTTGTACGAAGGAAAGTGATCCCAATAATCTGGCTACCTCAAAATTATTTGAATTTTCAGAAGATTTTAGCAAGGAATATTTACCTTATATGATTGAATTGGGAAGATCCTTTATCCAACCCAAATTTCAATCGGCAAGCGCGGGAAGAAAAGCACTTTTTGCTTTAGATAATCTTTGGGATGGTTTAGGAGCTCTTGTTATTGAAAACCCTCAGATTCATCATTTCTTTGGTAAAGTAACCATGTATCCACATTTCAATAAGGAAGCTAGAAATATGATCTTATTCTTCTTAAAAACTCAATTTCCTGATGAAAAAAAAATGGTAATACCAAGGAAACCTTTGGAATTAGGAATTGATATAGATAAAATGGAAGCTATGTTTAAAGGAAAGGATTACAAAGAAAATTATAAGATTCTACAAAAAAATGTTCGGGCTTTAGATTTAAATATTCCACCACTAATTAATGCATACATGAATTTATCGCCTACAATGAAATTTTTTGGAACAGCTATAAATGAAGCTTTTGGAGGTGTTGAAGAATAAGGTATTATGATTACAATCAATGATATCTTTCCAACCAAAGTGCAAAGACACATTGAAACCTATATAAGAAATAAGTTATTAAGAGCTTTTAAACGAAAAAAGTAAGAATATAAACACTAAGCCTTTTAAAGTTTCAATCTTCAAAAGGCTTATTTTTTGCAATGCTTAAATGCTAGTAAGCCCTTTGGTTTTTTCCTTCAATAAAATTGATAAATGATTTATTAACTACTTTGTTACCACCTGGGGTTGGATATTTCCCCGTAAAATACCAGTCACCAGTATCGTTTGGACAGGCAGCATGTAGGTTTTCTATGGTTTGAAAAACAATTTCAACACCTGCTTTAACCTCATTAGATTTAAGTAATTCCGAAATCTTAGCTGATATTTCCTCTGGGGTAAATGGCTTATATATTTCCTTTACATAGTTTACAATTTGTTCCTTAGGCAGATTCTCCTGTGCTTTAGACTTTTTATACACTTCGTTAATCACAGATTCTTTGCCAGTATCTTTTAATAGTTCCACTGCTGCTTTAAAAGCTACAAAGTCTCCCAATTTTGCCATATCAATACCATAACAATCCGGATATCTGATCTGCGGAGAAGATGAGACAACAATAATTTTCTTTGGTTTTAGCCGATCAAGTATTCTCAGGATACTTTCTCTTAGTGTAGTTCCACGAACAATAGAATCGTCAATTATCACAAGATTATCTATTCCCTCTCGCACCGTACCGTAAGTAATATCATAAACATGACCAACCATGTCGTTTCTACCTTTGTCCTGAGCAATAAAAGTTCGTAGTTTTATATCTTTAATAGCAATTTTTTCGACCCTAATTTTTCTTGCCAATATTTTGTCTAAAGTCTTTTTATCTATCTTCTCCCCTAGTGATAATATTTCTTTTTTCTGATCTTCTAATAAATGAGTTTTTAGTTCGTCAACCATTCCGTAGAATGCTGTTTCTGAAGTGTTTGGAATAAATGAAAATACAGTATTTTCGATATCATGATCGATTGATTCCATTATTTGAGGGACAAGGAATCTGCCCAGCTGCTTCCTTTCCTGATATATATCCTTATCGCTACCTCGTGAGAAATAGATTCTTTCAAATGAACATGAAGTTCTTTTTTGAGGAATACGAATTTCTTCGGAGCGGATGGTTCCATCTTTTTTAATTATTAATGCCTCACCAGGATTTACTTCCTTCACTGACATGGTATCAACATTCATAACAGTCTGAATGACCGCTCTTTCTGACGCAACAACTACAATTTCATCATCCTTATAGTAAAATGCCGGCCGTATTCCATTTGGATCTCTAGTAACGAAAGCATCTCCGTGTCCTATAACTCCAGCTATCGCATAACCTCCATCCCAATCTTTACTTGCTTCGTGAAGAATTTTTCGTATATCCAGATCTTTAGCAATTAAATCTGAAATTTCTTTATTGGTAAATCCATCATTTTTATGTTGGCGGAAAAGAAGCTGATTTTCTTCATCCAAAAAGTGACCTAGTTTTTCAAGCACTGTAACCGTATCTGAATATTCTTTAGGATTCTGACCAAGATCTATTAATACTTTGAACAGTTCATCTACGTTCGTCATATTAAAATTTCCAGCCAACATCAGATTTCGTGATTTCCAATTATTTTCACGCATTAATGGCTGAACAAATTCAACGTCATCGCCACCAAAAGTACCATATCGTAAATGACCAAGATACACATCAGCAGCTGATGGTAGGTTTTCTTTAGCCCAAATCGGATCATTCAATAAATCAGGATTCTTATCTTCAATCTTACTATGAAAAGCATTTACTTCAGCAAAAACTTCCTTAATTGGAGCCTGCCCATTAGATCTGAAACGATGAATGTATTTCTTACCTGGAGAAAGGTCAAATTTTAAAGTTGCCAGTCCCGCACCATCCTGTCCCCTGTTGTGCTGCTTCTCCATTAACAAATACAATTTATGCAATCCATACATCCACGATCCATACTTGGATTGGTAATATTCCAGCGGTTTTAACAATCTAATTAAAGCAATTCCACACTCATGTTTTATTTGATCACTCATTATGACGCTTATCTAAGTACATTAAACACAAAAAAACAAGCTTTGTTATTAATTCACAACAAAATCCTTGTTCTCAACACATTGTAATAAATTATTTTTTTATGCCAAATTGATTGTTTCTTACTAGTATCTTTTTTACCTATTAACAAACTTGACATGATTTTCATTACTTATTCAATTTCTGGATAATTTATTTTACTCGGCACAATAAATGCTGAGTGAAAAGATCTTTTAATCTGATTGAAATCTTTGAGAGCATCTACTCTTGTTCGATAATCACCTACATATACTTTAAAATAAGGACTATCATACTCCCTGTATATAGGAATTTCAGGAAAACGTTCGTAAAATCTCGTACGTGCTGCTTGAGATTGATCCCGTGCTCCGCTTCCCAAATCAGAATATATTCTAATTCGATATCCAGAAACTCCTCCCTTTCGCTTATTCTGCTCAACGTGATTATAAAGTAAATCATTGATTCTCATATCCTGAAATATCACAACTTGACCATTTTCAGGTTTTTGAACTTTATTAAGAATATCTTCTGTAGGATTTAAATTACCATCAATTTGTGCAAAAAGTGTATTGGTTAATAATAGAGAAAGTACTAGAATGAAAAGCAATCTATATTTTGTCATTTTTTCTAAATTATGCTACAAAAATAATATTTTTTTCTAAGAATAGATTATAAAATTCTCTTGGAAAATTACATATCAATACTCTGTTTTTCTGACACTTCTATTGTTTTGGTTTTTAATAACGCTTTTACTTTTATTTTTCCTGAAATTTCCATGTCAAACTTTTTTTCTTTTCTTAAGCGATAAAATGTTGCAACTCCCGCCAAAGCATTTTTCATGTAAATATCAACCACTAAGTTTTGAATTTCATCAGATTTTTTAGGAATAATCATTTCATTAGTATTTTTCATTTTCCCCAAATAGTTGCCGTTAATTGATACATCAAAATCCATTGTTTTGATCTTTATTTTGTAATTATTGGGGTTAGAAACCGGTACTTGCAGTTCAAGGCTAATTTTATTATCAATCATTCCTTTAAAATTAACATTTTCTACATTCCCAATATTTACTGCTTTATAAGCTCCACAACTGCTTAACAAGATACTAAATAGTAATACTCCTAACAGATATTTTATTTTCATTGATTATACTTTTCTTAATTAAACCATTTTTTATTGCTGCCAATTCATAGCCTTTTTCACTGCTTTCAACCAACCCGCGTATAATTTTCTACGCTTTTCTTCCTTCATAAACGGTCTAAAGGTACGTTCTATTTCGCGGTTTTCAATAATATCTTTAAGAGTCCAAAAATTTACTGCTAGTCCAGCTAAAAATGCAGCTCCCAAAGCAGTTGTCTCAATATTTTTTGGTCGATTAACTTCTGCATTCAATATATCCGCTTGAAATTGCATTAAAAAATTATTAACACAAGCTCCTCCATCAACATTTAATGATGCTAATTTTATGCCAGAATCCTTTTCCATTGCAGTTAAAACATCCATTGTTTGATAAGCAAGAGACTCAAGCGTTGAGCGAACAATATGTTTGTCGGTAACTCCCTGTGTAATACCAAGAATTGCTCCTCGTGCATACATATCCCAGTAGGGTGCTCCTAATCCAGAAAATGCTGGCACAACATATACTTCTTCGGTATCTTCTACTTCCAGAGCTATTCTTTCAGAATCATTCGCATTATCAATAATTCTTAATGCATCTCGGAGCCATTTTATGGCTGCTCCCGCAATAAATACACTACCTTCAAGAGCATAAGTTACTTTTCCATTTAAAGCTAAAGCTATAGTTGTGAGCAAACCTGATTGCGAATTAATTAATTGTTCTCCTGTATTCATTAACATGAAACACCCAGTCCCATATGTGTTTTTTGCCATTCCCTTTTCTATACAGGCTTGGCCAAATAATGCTGCCTGCTGATCACCTGCCATTCCTGCTATCGGAATTTCCTCACCAAAAATACTTTTCTCTGTATATCCATAGATTTCGGAGGATTCTTTTACTTCAGGTAAAATACTTTCTGGAATCCCAAAAAGCTCTAATAAATTTTGGTCCCATTTTAGCTCCCTAATATTGAACAACATGGTTCGGGATGCATTGGAATAATCTGTTACATGAACTTTGCCTCCTGTTAAATTCCAAACTAACCAGGTATCGATAGTTCCAACAAGTATTTCTCCTTTTTTAGCTTTTTCCTTCACACCTGGAACTACATTTAATATCCAGTGAATTTTTGTAGCTGAAAAATAGGAATCAATAATTAACCCAGTGTTCTTTTTAATATATTCACTCCAATCTTCTCCTTTTAGCTTTTTACACAAATCGGCAGTCCTTTTATCTTGCCACACAATGGCTCTATAAACTGGTTCTCCTGTAGCTTTTTCCCACACCACTATCGTTTCTCTTTGATTTGCTATCCCAATCGCTCCAATTTGAGAAACCTGAATCTTTGTTTTTTCAACCAACAGTTTAGCTGTTCCTATTTGAGACTCCCAAATTTCAATAGGTTCATGTTCGACCCATCCAGCCTTAGGATAATACTGATTGAACTCCCTTTGCTCCCAGTCTATAACTTTAAAACTGGAATCAAACAATAATGATCTAGAACTTGAGGTTCCCTGATCCAAAGAAAGAATATATTTCTTTTCCATTATTTTATTCTTTTAAAATGATAAAAATATAAATTAATGGGATTAGTCTAAATAAAAAACGGTCAAATCCGTTTTGGAATGACCGCTCAATAATTTTAATATATTATTATTCCATTGCCTCTGCTACCTCATCAGTAAGCTCAAGACTATGATATACATTTTGAACATCATCGTCATCTTCAAATGCGTCTATCATTTTTAGCACTTTAAGAGCAGATTCAACATCTAAAGCTTTTGTGTCATTTGGGATTCTTTGCAAGCCAGCATTCTCAATTTCAATTTCCATTGAATCAAGTTTTTTCTGCACATTTCCAAAATCTTCTTTGGCTGTTGTTATGGTAATTAAACCTTCATCCACCTCAATATCTTCTGCGCCGGCATCGATCATCTCAAGTTCCAGCTCTTCCATATCTATTCCGTCAGGAACTGGAAATGTAAAAATCCCTTTGGTATCAAAAAGAAATGTTAACGAACCATTTGTTCCCAGACTTCCGTTGTATTTAGTAAAGATTGCCCTTACGTTACTTACTGTCCTATTTTTATTATCGGTCAAGCAATCCACAAATATGGCTATTCCATTTGGGGCATATCCTTCAAAAGACATTGCCTCAAAGCTATCTCCACCTTTGTCAGCTTTATTGATAGCTCTTTCAACGTTATCTTTAGGCATATTAACACCTTTGGCATTATTTACTGCTAATCTTAATCTAGGATTTGCTTCTGGATCAGTTCCTCCTTCCTTTACTGCTATTGCAATCTCCTTTACGATTTTTGAAAATATCTTTGAACGTTTAGCATCTGCTGCCCCCTTCTTCCTTTTTATAGTTGACCATTTACTGTGACCTGACATAATATATTAGTTTAGTGTTTACGCGTTAATTTAATGGCTGTAAAATTACTAAAATGCTTCTTAATTTAAAATACAAGAACTTGTAAAAAACTATATCACCTATTTATATATTTCCTATTTTTAAAAAATGAATTTATTGCATAGTGATTATATCATATTATTTCTTTTAACTTCAATTGGAGTGATTGTTGGGAAAGTTAAAATTAAAGGTATTTCTTTAGATACCTCTGCAATATTCTTCGTTGCACTCATTTTTGGCTATTTTGGCTTTACTATACCTGCAATCATTCAGCAAATTGGACTCATCTTCTTTATGTATAGTATAGGAATACAGGCGGGTCCTGGATTTTTCGAGTCATTCAAGAAGCAGGGGAAATCATTTTTATTGCTAGCAATAATACTTAGTTTTAGTGGGGGCTTATTAACTGTTGCTCTTTCGAAGATTTTTAATATAGATATTTTACTGGCTTCCGGATTATTTATGGGGTCATTAACAAGTGCTTCAAGCTTAGCTGTTACTATAGAGAACACTCAATCAATACTTCCGTCTGTGGGATTTGGGATTGCATTTCCATTTGGTGTTATTGGAGTTGTTCTATTGACCAGATTGTCACCTAAAATTTTTGGAATTGATATTAAGAAAGAAGAAGAAGACCACCTAAATGACATAGAAATGGATTATCCTAAAATTTTTACCAAGAATTTCATTCTGGAAAACCCTAACGCTTTCGATAAAACCATCGGAGAATTAAATTTGCGATCACAAACCAACACCAATATATCAAGAGTATATCAGAAATATGCTATGATTAATCCAAAAGCTTCAACAGTGCTGCGAAAGGGAGATTTTTTAAGAGCTAGCGGCACCAAAGATGATTTAAAGAGATTGGAACAATTAATTGGCAAAGAAACCAATATCAAACTTCCAGTTAATAGAAAATATACCTATAAGCATTTTATAGTAACTAATAACAAGATCATTAACAAACCTCTGGGACAGCTAACTTTATTACAAATGCTTAATATTACTATAACAACTATCCGCAGAAGCGGTATTGAAATTACTCCTAACGTTAATAGTAAGTTGCGATTTGGAGATCGTATTAATGTTGCAGGACCCGAAGAAAATATGTCTAAGATTAAATCTTATTTTGGCGATGAGAAAAGTAGACTTGATGAGCTTGATTTTCTTCCTATATTATTGGGAATACTTATAGGAATATTAATTGGATTAATCAAGATTCCGGTTTCAGAAAAAGTATCAATAGGTATAGGTTTAACTGGAGGAGTGCTTATTTCTGCAGTTATATTGAGTAGGATTGGAAAGACAGGTACAGTAATCTGGAATATTTCTGGTCCTAGCAATCAATTCTTAAGGAAGCTTGGATTAATTTTTTTCCTTTCTGGAGTAGGCTTAGATGCAGGTTCAAAAGTTATGAGCGCAATTAGCAACAATGGGTTTAATCTTTTTATCATGGCTGTATTGATAACGATTATTCCAATGATGATAACAATAATAATTGGCAAACATGTTCTTAAATTAAATTTTTTAAGATTACTGGGGGCTTTAACTGGAAGTATGACAAGCACTCCTGCCTTATCGGCTATTGAACCTCTAACTAAAACGAACGCACCTCAGGTAGCTTATGCCACGATTTATCCTCTGGCGTTAATCCTAATAATTATTATAAGCCAAATAATTATATTATTTTAAGAATTCTCTATGTTTTTGTTTTGCATTTAGGTAAGTCGATACTTCAATTGCTTATTTTTTTTGATAAATTTGCATCGTTGTTTTATAAAAGAAAGACAAAATGAGCAAGGTAAATTCAGGAGAAAAACAAAACTTATATATCGAGACCTACGGTTGTCAGATGAATGTGGCAGATAGCGAGGTAGTAGCGTCCGTACTAAAAGAAAAAGGATATCAGATAACCGAGGATATTAATGAAGCTGATGTAATATTGGTAAATACATGTTCGATTAGAGAAAACGCTGAGCAAAGAGTTTGGGGCAGACTGGATGTTTTTAAACAAATAAAGAAGAAAAAACCAGAACTCACTGTTGGTGTTATTGGTTGCATGGCAGAAAGACTTAAAGAAAAGTTAATTGAAGAAGAAAAAACAGTTGATATTGTTGTGGGACCAGATGCATACAGGGATTTGCCGAATCTTTTAGACACTGCCGAATCAGGACAAAAAGCTGTAAATGTAATTCTGTCTAAAGAAGAAACATATGCTGATATAAGTCCAGTTCGATTAGATAAAAATAGAATATCTGCTTTTGTATCTATAATGCGTGGATGTAATAACATGTGTTCTTATTGTATTGTTCCTTATGTAAGAGGAGGAGAGCGAAGTCGCAATCCTGAATCTATTTTAAAAGAGGTAGAAGATCTCTATAAAAAAGGCTACAAAGAAGTAACCCTTATTGGACAGAATGTTGACTCTTATTTATGGGAAGATCAAGAAAAAAAACAAGTAAAATTTGCTCAATTATTAGAAACAACCGCTAAAATTAGTCCTGAACTAAGAATTCGTTTTTCAACATCTCATCCAAAAGATATGTCGGATGAGGTTCTCTACACCATGGCAATGTATAATAATATTTGTAATCATATTCATCTGCCAGCACAATCGGGCAGTACAAATGTTCTTACAAAAATGAAACGAGGTTATACCCGTGAATGGTATTTAGACAGAATTAATGCAATTAAGAGAATTTTACCAGACTGTGCAGTTTCTACAGATATAATGACTGGCTTCCCGGGAGAAACAGAAGAAGATCATCAGGAAACTCTTAGTTTAATGGAAGCATCTAAATATGATTTTGCTTATATGTTTAAATACTCTGAAAGGCCTAAAACATATGCTGCACGTCATTTAAAAGATGATATATCGGAAGGTACAAAAACCAGAAGATTAACTGAAATTATTAATTTGCAAAGTAAACTATCGGAAAATAGTAAAAAGGCAGATTTAGGAAAAGTATTTGAAGTGTTAATTGAAGGTGTATCAAAAAAATCCTCTGATCAGTTGTTCGGAAGAAATTCCCAAAATAAAGTAGTGGTATTTCCAAAAAAAGATTTCAAAGTAGGGGACTATGTTTTTGTAGAAGTTACGGATTGCACTTCTGCTACATTAATAGGTATTCCGGTGAATCAAAAATAATAATAGGGCTGAAAATTCAGCCCTATTATCTTAATTTAATTGAAATATACTTTCTAATTCTACCAGTTTAATTAACTCGACCAGTTCGTCCGAAACATTAATTAATTTAAGGTTTGAGTCATTAATCTTTGCAGTTTTATATAAACTTAACAAAGCCTCAAAACCAGAACTGTCTACAAACTTAATGCCGTTTAAGTTTAAAGTTAGGGTACTCCCATTCTGACTAACCATTGGTAATAATTGCAGTTATATTTCTTTATAATTTAAAATATTTAGTTTAGAAATATTAAAAAAAGAAACTAAATAAGTATTCTCAATTTGATCAACTGTTATCATAAGTTAATTTTGAATAGTTAAACCCTGTGAAAATACTACCTAATCTTTAAATATCTCTTTAATTAAATTTTAAGTTTTCAACAATTTAAGTTAAAGTTTTCCCTTTAGGATAGAAGTTAACATTGCTTCTTAAAAAGAAAGAATAAACTTTGTACCAAAGCCCGATTCAGATTTTACAGAAATATTCCCTTTGTGCAAAAACATTATTTGCCTGGTCATGCTTAGTCCTATTCCTGATCCGGACCTTTTCGTGGTATAAAACGGAACAAAAATGTTTTCCAGGTCTTCTGCAGGAATTCCCTTGCCATTATCTTCAATAGTAACAATGGTTCTATTCTCTTCACTAAGTATTACATTTATAATAATTTTAGGCTTGCTTACATTATCAACTGCATCTATAGCATTTAACATCAAATTTATTATGGCTTGCTCAACTAATGATTTATCTG
>PKTC01000165.1 GCA_002869305.1 Marinilabiliales bacterium | reverse complement strand
GGGAAAAGCTGTATTGATTACTTCAAAGGTAAAAAATAAATAAAGACAATAAGAAAAGTACAAGCTGAATTACTTTAAATATTCCATCCCAGTGAAACAGTATTAACTGTCTTATACGAATTTCATATATTATAACTAAAAGTAAAGAGAAAAACGAAAGCAGATTATAGGATATTCTATAATATCTAAAGTGTTTTCCTAAACTGTTCTTGAAAAAATTAACTATACTGATTGATATTAAAAAACTGTGAATAAAACACCAGGCGCTTGTAATAACAAGAAGTTTAACAATTTTAATATCAATGATAAGATCTAAGAACATGCTAACTTTCAATTTTTGGATAATTAGTAATGTGTCTTATCTCTTGATATAAAGGTTTTAAACGTTTATACATTTTTTTATATACATTATTATATAGGTTTTTATAAATATCTCTGTTTTCTGGATTTGGCACATATGTCTCTTCAACTCGACACATATTCTTTATTGCAGTTCCAAAGTTGGAATAGAGCTTTAATCCAACTGCACAATTAATAGCTGCTCCCAAGGCTGAAGTTTCATATGTGTGGGGTTTTTCGACTGGTAAATTAAAAATATCAGAAGTCATTTGTAAAACATTTTTACTCTGTGAACCTCCACCTGAAACTCTTAATTTTTCAATCCTGACTCCTGTCCTCTTTTGAGTAAGTAAAGCCCCTTCTTTTAATGCATAAGTAAGTCCTTCAATAATGGATCGATATAAATGAGCTCTCGTGTGCACGTCACCAAAACCGATCACAGCGCCTTTAGCCTCATGTCCTGGAATTTTTACACCAGGTGACCAATATGGCTGTAATGTAAGTCCCATGGAGCCTGGAGGAACATCTTGAATCATATCATCAAACATTCTTTCTGGTGTTTTGCCTGTTTGTTTAGCTAATTCAACTTCTTTATGCCCAAATTCTTCTTTAAACCAATTTATCATCCAATATCCTCTATAAATCATTACCTCTGTATTGTAATGGTTTGGCATAGCACTTGGGTAGGAAGGAAAATATTTCACCACCTCAATATATTTATCGTTGACAGTTTCAATAGTAGCAGTTGTTCCATAACTGAGGCAGGCTATTTCCGGAGTTATGCATCCCGATCCAAGAACTTCACAGGCTTTATCTGCTGCTGCTGCAATTACAGGCAATCCTTCTGGTAATCCGGTTTGCTGAGATGCTTGCCTGGTAATTCTCCCAATACTCTCTGAAGGTTTTACTAAATCAATCAATTTTTCAGTTTCAATAGGAAACAGTTTAGAATTGATTGCTGAGGACTTTGACCATTTTTGTTTTTTATAGTTGAATGGTACATATCCTACTATACTTCCTGCAGAATCAATAAATTTACCTACCAATCGATAATTGAAAAATCCAGAAAGAAAAACATATTTATACGTTTTTCTCCATAGTTCCGGTTGATTTTGACGAATCCAATTTGATTCTCCATCTTTTATAGCGTGCGTTAAAGGTCCATACATACTAATTAGCTGGAGTCCCCTTTTAGTTAATCCTTTTGGCCAATTTTCTACTTTAGCTTTTCTTTGATCGAGCCATATAATAGCTGGACGTAAAGGTTTACCATTTTCGTCCAGATTAACAACCGTTCCTCGTTGGGTTGTAAGCGACATTCCTTCAATTTGTGAAATATTAATCGAAGTATTTTTTATTAATTGCTGCGTGGTTTCGCATAACTTATCCCATAAATACTCCGGATCTTGCTCGGCATAACCAGGTTGCTCAGAAAAGTATGGTTCAATTTCGGTTCTTTGAATTTCACATATATTACCTTGTAGATCAATAATTGCAGCTCGAACAGATTGTGTTCCTGCATCAATAGCAAGAACATATTGCTTTTTTGATTCTTTCATATTTTATTTTCACTTCTTGACTATCGTTTCAAATTTTATCCATTAGAAAATAGAGGTTTTGTATTTAAAAAACACTATTCAAATTTTCAATGAATATCGCAAAAAAAAGTTGATAAATCAACGATGAGCAATAATCGCTTTTTAAAACTATTTATAATCTATATTACCACAAAATTAGACATACAAATTATATCATTGTTATAAAAAATAAATAATGTATATTGGCAACCATATTTGAATAAAAATTAAATACTATGAAAAGAACAATAATTATTTTAACTGTCGTACTAATAGGATTTGGCTCATGCAATAATAAACAAAAGAAAGCTGAAGCTGAGGCTAATCAAGATGTTATTAACTCCACTGTAATTAAAATTGGTCAGAAAGTTCCAGATTTCGAATATGTTAGTTTAAACAACGATACTTTTAATATCAATGATCTTAAGGGAAAGGTAGTATTCATGAATTTCTTCGCAACTTCTTGTCCAATATGTATCAAAGAACTTCCTTTTGTAGAAAAGGATATTTGGGCTACATATAGGGATAATGAAAATTTTGAGTTGATTGTTTTTGGTCGAGAACATGTTGCGGAAGAAATGATAGCATTTAAAGAAAAAAATAATTACACATTTAATATTGTACCCGATCCAGGAAGAAAGATTTACTCTTTATTTGCGGAAAAATATATTCCAAGAAATATAGTTTTAAATCGAGAAGGTAAGATCATTTACCAGGCTACTGGATTTGATGATGAAGAATTTATTAAACTGAAAGAAACTATCGCAACAGAATTAACTAAATAAAACCAAAGCCATATGAATATGGCTTTTTTTGCATTTAAATATGGATATTAATTTTCATTCGTCGGTTTTATTTGTAAAGAATATAGAAGACTCTAAAGCATTCTATTGCAACATATTAAAGCAAGAAATTGCAACTGATTTTGGTAATAATATTTCTTTAAAAACAGGCTTAACTTTATGGCAGGTTCCTGAATGGCATGATCTTAATAAAGGTTTTTACACAAAAAGAAACGCTAACAAAGCCATGGAGCTTTATTTTGAAACGAGCAATATAGAGGAGGTCGTGAAGCAAATTGAACAGAATAATGTTTCGTTGCAGCACGAATTGATTGAAGAATCCTGGGGGCAGAGAACTATTCGGATTTTTGATCCTGACAACAACTTAGTTGAAATTGGTGAGAAACTGGAAATATTTATTAAACGTTTGCATACAGAAGGTCTCTCCATTGAAGAAATCAATAAAAAGACAGGTATTCCTGTAAAACTTATATCTGATTATATTCTGTAACTATGTTCGAAGCTTATTACAAATCACCAGTTGGCAATTTAAGAATTATCTCCAATGATACTGATATCATTAAAATTGAATTTACTGATGAATATTTTAAGATGAAAATGACACCTGTTCAGATTCAAAACTGCATAAACCAACTTGATGAATATTTCAAAGGTAAAAGAACCGACTTTAAACTAAATATTAATCCATCGGGAACTGAATTTCAAAGTAAAATATGGAATCTGTTATTAAAAATACCATTCGGAAAAACCATTTCGTACCTTGAACTTTCAAAACAATTTGGAGATCCAAAAGCAATTCGGGCTATTGCTTCTGCTAATGGTAAAAATCCTATACCTATAGTAATACCTTGCCATCGTGTAATTGGTAACGATGGAAGCTTAACAGGATATGCTGGTGGTTTACTTAAAAAACAATGGCTATTGGAACATGAAGGAGCAATACAGCAAAAAAGTCTATTTTGGTAGAATGCGATTTTATTTTAGTTTATCGAATTTATTGTTTGAATAAAATTATCAAATCTTTCTTGGATTTCCCCTTTGAAATTAGAATCATTCAAATGTGTTTCCATAAATGCAGCATCATCATCCTTTTTATCCTCTGATAATACTAAATCAATTGGAAAAGCTTCACAATGTTTTACTCTGCCATTAGCCAATTCTTTTACTTTATTAAAAACTAATCCATGCCCAAACTTGTCGTCTTTTTTTTCAAAAGTACTTCCACAGCATGTTACAAATATCAATTGATTTATTTGTTTTTTATATTTCTTAACGAAACATCTAAGTGGCGCTATAAATCTACCAACCCACACAGGTCCGCATAAAATAACTCTTTCATAATCTTTGATATTCCTTTTTAAGGGTTTAATTCCCAAATGAATATCCATTAAAAAAAACATAAACACATTTAATCTAGGTCTTATTTCTTCTATTTCACAAGATAAAGCATTTGATATTTTTTGTGCTAAATAACCATTACTACCCTTTCTTGAGTAATATACTACAATTGTTTTCATAGCAACAAGATTATTATTTCTTTATTATTTCTTTATTATTTCACCAATAATATAAAATCGCTTCCAGGTTCATTATCTCCGAACTCTCCAAAACGTGGCTGTGGTTCTACTTTTTCAACATACTGGATAATTTCATTTACTGTTAATATCCCGTCGTGCCCTCCATAATTTCGTAAGGCTTCTAAAAATTTTCTTGCAAATGGAGAATGATGACCAGGGCGTCCGTCGGGCACATATTCTTTTCCTCCGGAAGTTAAATATAACCTGGTTTTATATTTTTTCTTTCGTGCAATAAACTCTTCATTGGTTACTTCAGCATATAAATCAGATCCACGGCTTTTAGATGCTACTAATGGGTCAAATGTGCCGCCAAAACAAACATCCATTACCAAGAATACATGATCACAAGGAATATTATTGATCATGGTACGTAAATTTGAATGTGATAAATATGAAGTTTTTGCGACATCGTCTGACTTTGAATCTCTAGAGATGACATATCCCTCCTTAAATACTTCATCGTAAATTCCATGTCCGGCAAAAAATATCAATAGGTTATCATTAGGACTATATTCTAGTTTTGCGTATTCTCTTATTTTTTCGATAGCTTCTTTCAATGTTGGGTTTACAACCAACTCTGTATTCATATAGTAGTTCGATTGCAACTCTTCTGCAACCGTTGATGCATCAAGAACAGGATTAATTAATTCGGAGAAAGAATCATAAATATTAGTTGCGAAGATCAGCGCTCTGTCCACTCCCAGCACTTCTTCTCCTACAGATTCTTTAATAATTTTTGGAATATTAGCTTCTGCTCTGCCCTTTTCCATATCAACGTTTCTGCTTATTCTTTTAACATGAAATGGATTCTCTATAGGGTTTACCGGAAAAGTTTTTTTACTTAGTGGATGTATTAACTCAAAATCGGAATATTCATATGAAATACCATCTTTACTTTTCGTTTTAGTTGCTTGCAAAATTGCCTTCGCCCAATTATTTTTAAATGACTTTGCATCTTCTATAGGAATTTTAATTCCAGCATCAGTTTCTAAAAATCTTACTTTGTAAATTTGTAAATCAGCATTGTAACCAATTAATCTTTCAATTGGAATTGCAACCTTATTCTGTGATTTTGATTTTAAACCAAAATATTTTTCTGTATACTCCTGTAATTGACTTAATACTTCCGCTTTCAGTTTTTCTCTTCTTTCTGTATATTGAATGGTTGTTTCAAATTCATCGCGGGGAGCAGTTAATTTTGAATCCAAACCTTTTAAAATATTGTCTATTACTTCTGCTGTCAAAATAAGTTTCTGAGCAGAGGTCAAATCACCATCCATATAATCTGTAATGAGTGATTTTCTACTTGGTTCAACTCCAGTAAGCTCCCAAACTATTGCAGATTTGTCTGAGCTAAAAGAGGTTAAAAATAATCCATCATCACTAAAATTACCTCCAAAAACATAATCGCTATGCCGATAAATTGATTCGAATTCAATAATTTGACCAGGCAACATTTTTAAAATCACTAAATCCTGATTCTTGCCAAAAACCAAAAAGTCACCCGTTGAGTTATACTTTATAGTACGATTGACTCTTATTTTTAAACTATCCCTAAAAGATAGCTTTCCTTTATTAATATCATATCGTCTAATTTCATATTGCGATGCAATTGCAAACTCATTTTTGGATGGATGAAAACAAACATCGTAAATCCAATACTTTGAGCTGGCAAGTGTGTCTGCTAATGTATAATTATCAGACTCTTTTTTATAAAGATAAATCATGGCATCATTGCCACCAACCAGAAGGTATTGATCATTATAACTAAAACTGACACCTTTCACATCATCTTCGTATTTAAATTTTTGTGACAGAACAAGTTGATCATCATCCCATTTCCATAAACAAATTGTCTCATCTGAAGAAGAACTAGCTAAAAATTTCCCATCATGACTAAATTCTAATTTAGTAATATGAAATGAATGTCCGTTTAGTACCTGGATTATTTTTTGATCCTCAAGTCTAATTATAGCAATATCATTATCACTTTTATATTTAGCATAGGCTATATATTTCTCATCTGGAGAAAAAGCTAAAAACCCTCCTACCGATTTAGGATTTCCCTGATGACTAAATATCTTGTTCCAGTCTTTATCATATATTTCTATTGTGTTGTTCCCAATTGCAATAGCAAAATAATTTCTAAATGGAGAAAACTTACACTCCATAATATAATCAGGGTATCCTTTTAATTCCTTTTTTTCTTTATAAGTAAATTCTTGTGCTGATGCTTTAACAAAGAATAGTAGGAATATAATCAATAAATAATGTCTCATATATATTGGATTTTAACAATAAAGCAATTTATATATTCAATTTCACTTTTCAAATTTTTCCAAATCATATTAGAAATATAATTAGATATAAAGAATTTATTTTAATGTTCTGCAAACGATTGAAATTTTCGAACAATATGCTATTATGCCCATAATAAAACTAATCAAGCGATTTTTACAACTCTAAATTATTGATATTAAATGTTAAAAAGAGGAATCTGTTAGTTATTTTTTAGATTAAAAAATTTGACTAATGCAATTATTTCATATATTTAACCTCGTTATTAGGTATAAAAAGGGAATTTAACGCAAATAAATCAGAAAAGCTTTGTTGAACAAATAGGTAGATCTCCTGTTATAAATGTGCCTAAAAATACGGACATGTTATAAAACATAATGTTAAACTAATCAACACCTTTCATGGATATTAAAGGTAAAATTTACAACGATTTTCTAAACCGAATCGAACGATTTAAAGTTCAAAATGGCCCTGATAAAATCAGGAAACAACATGCCAAAGGAAAATTACATGCTCGTGAGCGAATTACATTACTGTTTGACAAAAATTCATTTGAAGAGTTAGATGCATTCGTAACTTCTGCTACCCCTGATACTGGTTTTGGTAAAATTGATTCTGCTTTTGGCGATGGTGTAGTTATTGGTCATGGACGTGTTAATGGAAGACTTGTTTATGTTTACTCACAAGATTTTACTGTAATGGGAGGTTCTCTGGGAGCTGTGCATGCAAAAAAAATTGTAAAAGTTCAGGAACTTGCTTTAAAGGTTGGTGCTCCAATTATTGGGTTAATTGATTCAGGAGGAGCTCGTATACAGGAAGGCGTAGCTAGTTTATCCGGATATACTAGTATTTTCCATAATAATGTACGTTCGTCTGGTGTTATTCCTCAAATATCTGTAATATTAGGTCCTGCTGCTGGAGGAGCAGTCTATTCTCCTGCCTTAACCGACTTTGTTTTTATGGCAAAAAATACAAGTTACATGTTTTTAACCGGACCTAACGTTGTAAAAGAAGTTTTGAATGAAGAGGTTACCTTTGATGAGTTAGGTGGCGAGGAGACACACGCAAGAAAAAGTGGCGTAGCTAACTTTATTTACGAAGATGAAGAAAATGCGATACTCGGTGTTAGAAAATTATTATCGTTTTTTCCTTCTAACAACCTCGAAAATCCTCCCTATGTAGAACGAATTTCAAAAAAAGAAAAAAATGTTGAAAAGTTAAGAGATATTGTTCCGGATGACGCAAATAAACCTTACGATGTAAAAAAAGTTATTGAACTGATAGCTGATCAAGATTCATTTTTTGAAGTTTCAGAATTATTTGCACCTAATATTGTAGTTGGGTTTGCACGACTTAATGGTAAAGCAGTTGGTATAATTGCAAATCAGCCGAAGGTTTTAGCTGGAGTTATTGATATTAACTCATCTTTAAAGGGAGCCCGGTTTGTTCGATTTTGTGATGCATTCAATATACCTATTATAACACTGGAAGATGTTCCCGGGTTTTTACCAGGCCTTGATCAAGAACATAATGGTATTATTAAACATGGAGCTAAGCTTCTTTTTGCATTTAGCGAAGCCACTGTTCCAAAAGTTACTGTTATACTAAGAAAAGCATATGGTGGTGCATTTTGTGTAATGAATAGTAAAAACATTGGCGGCGATTACAACTTTGCATGGCCAACTGCAGAAATAGCCGTTATGGGGCCAGAAGGTGCTGTATCCATTCTCTACAGAAAAGAATTGGAAAAAGCAGAAGATCCAAAGAAATTAAAAAAAGAATTTGCAGCTAAATATCGCCATGAAGTTGCAAATCCTTATATAGCAGATGAGAAAGGTTATATTGATGAGGTAATTGATCCGGCTGACACACGGTGGAAACTTATAACTGCTTTTGAAACACTTGAAAACAAGCATGTTGATCAACCAGAAAGAAAACATGGCAATATGCCATTATAATATAAAGAATTTAAAATTCTGAATAGTGGAGGCTTATGAAAAAGAAAATTGAATCTATATTAATAGCAAACAGAGGAGAAATTGCTATTCGTATTTCTGTATCTGCAAAGAAAATGGGGATTAAGACTTTTGGGATTAAAACCTCAAAGGAGCCAAGTGCTTATTACTTGCAGTTTGTAGATGAAATTGTTGATTTTACAGAAATTTTAAGCGATATACCGGAATTTCTTGATATCGATAGAATAATTTATGCCATCAAAGAATATAATATTGATGCTGTCCATCCTGGTTACGGATATTTAGCGGAGAATCCATATTTTGCACAAAAGTGTAATGAGGAGGGGATTATCTTTATTGGTCCTTCTCCAGACTCCATATATAAATTGGGTAATAAAACCATTGCTAAACAACTCGCTTCCAGACATAATGTGCCGTTACTTGAAGGCAGTAATGGGAATATAAGGAACGTAAAACATGCTAAGCAATTAGCTAAAACAATCGGGTATCCAGTTATTTTAAAAGCAGCTTCAGGTGGCGGTGGTCGTGGTATGCGTATTGTTGAGAAAGAAGCCGATATTGAAAAAATGTTTAGGATGGCTCAGAACGAAGCTGAAAAGGCTTTCGCTGATCGTTCTGTGTTCATGGAAAAGTATGTCAGAAATCCTCGTCATATTGAATTCCAGATATTGGCAGATCATCATGGAAACATTATTCATTTAGGAGAAAGAGAATGTTCAATTCAACGAAAGCATCAAAAACTTATCGAGGAGTCTCCATCCTTTGCGTTAAATGAAGAGCTAAGATCTAAAATGGGAGAATCAGCTATAAATATAGCTAAAGCATCTAATTATAAGAATGCTGGAACTGTTGAATTCTTGCTTGATGAATTGGGAGATTTCTACTTTATGGAAATGAACACTCGTATTCAAGTAGAACATCCAGTAACTGAAATGGTTACAGGGTATGATTTGATCGAATGGCAAATTCGTATTGCTCAAAATGAAGAACTTTCAATAAAACAAGAAGATGTAAGTCTTAAGGGTTGGGCTATAGAATGCAGAATAAATGCTGAAGATGTTCAGTCAGGATTTACACCCTATCTTGGTACGGTTGAAAAAATTCATTTATCTAAAGGGAAAAATGTTAGATTTGATACGGGTATTACCGAAGGTTCTAATGTAACAGCAAGCTTTGACTCTATGCTAGCGAAATTAATTTGCTATGGTGATACCAGAGAAAAGGCTATTTCAAATACCTTGGCTACATTAAACAAACTTCAAATTCAAGGAATAAAAACGACTATTCCATTCTGTAAGGCAGTTTTAAATCATCCCAAATTTAAAAAAGGAGATATTTCAACTTCGTTTATTGAAAAAGATATGGAACAATTACACTATCAAGAAGAAGATGAAGTAATGATTGCCGCATTCTGGGCAGCACTTAATCACAGCATATAGCTTGAAATTGAAGATAAAACTTATGTTGACTACGAAAAAGGAAAAAATATTACTCCATGGTTAATGAATAAAAGACTTAAATCCTTATAATTAAACCTTAAAAATATGATGTTCTCAAAATCAAAAAAGGGTAAACAAAAATTCATTGCTTGCACGCACGAAAACAAGAAATATGAATTTATAAATCCGAAGGAGCTTTACATAAAGCAAGGGAAAGAAACAATTCCAATTGAAATAGTTTCGGATAAACAAGGATTCGTTAATATTGTGTGGAAAAAGAAAAAGTATTTGGTAGATATTATAGAGAAGAATCAAAACCAGTATGAAATTCTGGTTAATGGAGTCAGTTATTCAATTTCTGTTGAATCGCCCTTTTCCTATAAGCGACGTAAATACCTGGCAAAAAATAAAGAACAATCAAAAGTTGAACGCATACAGGCGCCAATGCCAGGTAAGATAGTTGAATTTTTAGTTGAAGAAGATCAAGAAGTTAAAGTTGGAGATCCGTTACTTATATTAGAAGCAATGAAAATGCAAAATGAAATAGTCTCCAATATTCAGGGTAAGGTAAATAAAATTAATTTTCACGCTGAAGATAATGTTATGAAGGATGATGTGTTAATTGAGATGGAAAAATAATCTAGTATCTAAATATTTTAAGATGGTAAATGATTCTTTTCATTTACCATTTTTTATATCCCTACATATTTTATTTATATTCGCTTGTTAAAGTTTTTAATGGATGAAAAATTTAGGTTTAGACTTTTTTTTGGAAAATGAGCATATTACAAAAAGCAGTTCGAGAAAATTTATTGATAAGCTTTTTCTGAATACCCGAATTTATTTTGTTCTCAAATATATCCAACTGATTTTTATTAATCGCAAATTGGCGCTTAAAGGAATTTATGATCGAAATGCTTGGGCATTATCTTCCTTCGAGGTAGTAAAACTAATTGAAGCCTGCGGTGGAGAATTTCATATCGAAGGCCTTGACAATTTAAGAAATTGCAAAGAACCTGTTGTCATTGTCAGTAATCATATGAGTGCCATGGAATCGATGATTTTTCCAGCTTTAATAGCTCCTTTTATGGAAGTGACTTTTGTAATCAAGGAAAGCATTGTTAAGCATTTCCTTTTCGGTCCGGTAATGAAAGCTCGAGATCCAATTGCTGTGGCAAGAACAAATTCACGTGAGGATCTAATATATGTCTTAAATAAAGGTAAAGAACAACTTGAAAAGGGAACCTCGGTTGTAATTTTTCCACAAGGTGGAAGACGCGATGTTTTTAAAGCTGAAGAATTTAATTCTTTAGGAGTAAAACTTGCCAAATCAGCTGGAGTTAAAGTTATTCCTATTGCTCTTAAAACTGATTTTTGGGGAAACGGAAAACTTGTTAAAGATCTCGGACCTCTTAACAGAGATAAAAAAATCCACATTACTATTGGGAAATCCATTGAAATAATGGGCAATGGCAAACAACAAAATGACCAGATTATTCAGTTTATTGAAAGCAATCTTACTAAATGGAATAATTAAGTTCTTCTAAACGCTAATAAACCATAGCTCCCACTTTTAAATCTACACTTTTCATTACTTTCTTGATTCTCCCTGCCGATCTATCATCCAACCAGGATATTCAGGTGCTAACTTGCTTACATTATCAAGTTTTACTAGTTCGTCTTCAGTTAAGACAATGTCGATTGAATTTAAATTATCTTTTAATTGTTCAGTTTTATTAGCGCCAATAATAATTGTTGTTACCACAGGCTGGTGCAATAACCACGCTAATGCAATTTGTGCTACTGTTGCTTTTTTACTCTGAGCGATATCTTGCATTACATCTATAATATCAAATGCCTTCTCTTTATTTATTGGTGGGAAATCAAAACTTACCCTTCGCCCCTCTTTTGTTTCTTTATCTCTTCCATATTTTCCACTCAATAATCCTCCAGCCAAAGGACTCCAAACCATTAAACCTAATTTCTGGTCCAAAAGCATTGGAACAATTTCTCTTTCGATATCTCTGCCAGCAATAGTATAATAAGCTTGTAAAGAAATAAATTTACTTAGATGCTCCTGAGCTGAAATTCCCAGAGATTTAACAATTTGCCATGCTGCCAGGTTACTGCAACCAATATAACGAACTTTTCCACATTTCACTACAGCATCTAAAGCATCGAGAGTTTCTTCCATTGGTGTAAGAGCATCGAAACCATGTATCTGGTATAAATCGATATGGTCCATATTTAAACGTTGCAGGCTTTCATCTACCTGTTGAAATATATGTTTTCGACTTAGACCTACATTGTTCGGTCCTTCTCCCATTTGTCCCCTTACTTTTGTAGCAATAACCAAATCATCACGTTTTAAACCTAAATCACGAATAGCTTGCCCTGTCATCTTTTCACTAAGTCCTTCGCTATAAATGTTCGCCGTATCAATAAAATTAACTCCGGCATTTACCGATTGCTTCACTAAGCTATTGACTTGATCTTGAGGTAATGTTCCAATAGCCGTCCAAAACCCTTTACCACCAAAGGTCATTGTTCCCAAGCAAAGTTCCGAAACTTTTAATCCAGTATTACCAAGTAAATTATATTTCATAGCTATCTACTTTTAGAATTACACATTATAAATTTAAGAATAAACTTTATACATTTAGTAACAATAAATATTTCTTATTGTTACGATTGTAGTTTGTGTTAAATTAATTACAAGTTACTCATTCCTAATAGGTAGGTAAAAATCGTTACAAGTTGACAATGTTTTAGAAATTTATTGTTTCTAACAAACTTGTATTCTTAATAATTACATTATAATTTTAGAAAGGAATTCAAAACAAAAAAAGGCTCAATCAAATTGAGCCTAGATAAATCTTATCGTTTTACTTTTTCACTAAATATTGATAATCCAAATAGTAAAGTATTTTTAGTGATATGCTATTGATCTGAGAAGACTCAAATGTATTATTTAGATTATCGAAGAAATTATATATTAACTGATTGTCGTCGGTAAATATGGCATTTTTCCACACTATAGACATTTCGCTTCCAGGAGCAAATCGCCATAAATATTTCATATCAATAGTAAATGCGTTGTAATTTAAGTTTTCGTTATCACCATAAGTTTCATATCCTAATGAAGGGCCTAAACCTCCATCATCTTGCAATTCATAAAAATCTTTGTACTCTACACTACTCCAATAATGTCGCATACGAAAACTAAGGGACATTTTATAATTAAATATATAATTGGTATTTAAGGTATTTATAATACTTGAAACGTTTCTCTTACCAAAGTTAATTATTGCAGTGCCACTTGCATCCTCGTAATCCTCGATATAACCATATACATTATAGTTAAAATCAAAATCAGCTTGATATTTTAAAAGCCATTTATCGCTAAACCTAACTCTTGGTGATACCCCAAACCAATAACCATAACGATCATAATCAAAAGCTTTCCAGGCTCCAGTATTAAAATCAATGGCAAACATTTTACGGTAATCTGTTGAAATCCACCAATTATAAACTCCTGAACGTGGTCTATTAAATGCCCAACCATCTACACGGGGCTCAAAAAAATCTTTATTTACAACCGGACTAAGGCTCATGAATAAGCCAGTGTCCACATAGTTTTTAAAGGTGGTATTAGTCATCATGTTAATCTCGAAACTCGAAAATTTTCTTGGTTTATAAAGGTTTTGATAACGGAAATTAATCTCATTTCTCCAGTTTAACACTTTCCAAAATGGTTCATTAATTCTATAATCAAATTCTGCATACCACATCGACTCGTTATTTTGGCGTATGAAGCCCATATCATTTGGATCGTAAGTATCAGATTCAGTGTTATGCATGAACTCAAACATAAAATTTCCTTTTGTTTTAGAAAATTCTACATAATATTTATGTCCTAAATCAACAGAATCGGTATGTAACTGACTTAAAGCACCACTACCTTCTAATTTATAGGAATTTTCTTTATTCATTAAACTAAATTCGGTTGCTGTCACATTTGCTGTATAATTTTCATCAACATGCGAAACATTCGTATTTGCAAAGCTTATATATGAATTATTTTTTAAAGATTGATCTAGAACCAACATGTTATAGTTCACAAAACCCTGTGTTGTATATTTTCGTTTTGCTCCGGTTATCGTATCTCTAATAATGGCTTCAGTGGTTCCTGTCATAGCATTAAAAAACCCAACACCTAAACCACCCTTTGTTCTTCCTGAAACTTTAGTAGCATTTATTAGTTTTGCTTCGGCTGGATTTTCAATAATTTCCTCATTATCTAATAACAGATCTTCTACTTCATCAGCATCTTTTGGGTTAGATCCAATTCTTCGTGAATAAAATATATTTCCCTTATCGAATAATTCCGTCCCTTCAGTAAAAAACGGTCTTTTTT
>PKTC01000195.1 GCA_002869305.1 Marinilabiliales bacterium | reverse complement strand
TTTGTTTCGGATGTTTTTTTATAAATACTCTGTCCAAATAAAATAATCTCCAAATTGTTCTGAAAGATCAATCTCCTGATTAAAAATCCCATAAATGGCCGATCCGCTTCCCGACATAGAAGAATAAACCGCCCCTAATGAATATAATTTTTCTTTTATTCTTTTTAATTCGGGATAATCTTTAAAAGCTGAATTTTCAAAATCATTTTGAATTGAATTTTCCCATTCTTGAACGGGCATTTTAATTAAATCTGGAAGACTAATATCTGGTTTTGTTGGTGCAATTTTGGAATATGCTTGCGCCGTATTAATATGAATCTTTGGATGAACTAATACAAGGAAAAATCCCTTTAAATTTACTTGTATTTCTCTCAATACAATTCCCTTTTCAAAGGCAAAAGCTGGTTTGTTTAAAATAAAAAAAGAACAATCGCTACCAATTTTTTCAGCGTAATTGCTAAGTTGCTTATTAGTAAGATTGAGATTATTTAAATTATTTAGCATTTTTAATGTAAAGCTCGCATCGGATGATCCTCCTCCAATTCCTGCTCCAAAAGGAATAATTTTATGCAAATGAATTTGGAAGGGTTTTAATTCAAAATCCTTTTTTAATATCTCATAAGCTTTATAACAAAGGTTCGATTCTAAGTTTTTGTTTTCAACTAAGAAGCCAGTGTTTTCAAATTGCAATTTAATTTCTGAAGGATTTATTTCCAATATATCAGATAATCCTATTGGATAAAAAACAGTTTCTATGTTATGAAACCCATCAGGTCTTTTTTCAACTATATTTAAGCCAATATTTATTTTGGCATTTGGAAAAGTGATCATTTAAATCAAATTAGGTCCGACACAAATTTAGCATTTTGTAACAACATTAGAACTCTAATAAGTAATTAACAATTGTTAATAACTTCAGTTAAAAAAAGAAAAAAAGAAAAAGGAAAATAATATCCATTTTTGATGATTGTATTCTTACCTTTGATTCCCCTAAAATTAAATCTGAAAAATGGCTGGAAATTCAAAAAACTATCCGAAGAAAACCAACATGGATCAAATGCTTGATTATGGTAAAATGCCCCCACAGGCGCTTGATCTGGAAGAAGCCGTATTGGGAGCAATAATGCTTGAAAAGGATGCGATTATTGCCGTAATGGATATTATTCGCCCGGAAAGTTTTTATAAGGAAGGCCATCAGAAAATCTTCAAAGCAGTTCTAGATTTGTCGCAAGAGCTTCAGCCAATCGATATATTAACTGTTACTGAAGAATTAAGAAAGAGGAATGAGCTTGATATCGTTGGAGGCCCTTTTTATATTACTCAGCTTGCAAGTAAAGTTTCTTCAGCGGCGCACATCGAATATCATGCAAGGATCATAGCCCAAAAGCATATTCAACGCGAGTTGATAAGGGTTTCAACGGATATTCAGGGTCGCGCTTACGACGACACTATCGATGTGAATGATCTGATTGATTTTTCTGAATCGGAATTATTCAAAGTTGCTGAGGGAAATATCAAAAAAGAAACCACAAAAATTAATTTAATAATTCAGGAAGCGCTTACTCAAATTGAAGAAGCTGCAAAGCGAGAGGATGGTTTGAGTGGTGTTCCATCTGGATATACAAAACTCGACAGAGTAACATCGGGATGGCAAAGATCTGATCTGGTAATTATTGCAGCACGACCATCTATGGGTAAAACAGCTTTTGTTTTGTCTATGACAAGAAATATGGCAATCGATCATAATCAGGGGGTTGCTTTATTTTCCTTAGAGATGTCGTCGGTACAACTAGTGAATCGTTTAATTGTAAGTGAAACTGAACTAGCATCAGATAAAATTAGAAATGGCCGATTAGAACCTTTTGAGTGGGAACAACTAGAATACAAAATTAAACGTTTGGTTGAGGCTAATATATACATCGATGATACTCCCGCTATTTCAGTATTTGAGCTTAGAGCGAAATGTCGAAGATTAATGAGTCAGCAAAAAGTTGATATCATTATAATTGACTACCTTCAATTAATGACTGGTCCAACCGAAACAAAAGGAAATCGTGAGCAGGAGGTTAGTATGATTTCCCGATCGCTTAAAGGAATTGCTAAAGAACTGAATGTTCCTATTATAGCTTTATCACAGTTGAACAGATCTGTAGAAATGCGATCAGGAACAAAACTACCACAGTTATCCGACTTGCGTGAATCCGGTGCAATTGAGCAAGATGCTGATATGGTATTATTTATTCATCGTCCTGAAAAATATGGTTTCATTGAAGACGAAGAGGGCAATTCATTGCTGGGAATGGCAGAAATTATTTTGGCAAAACACAGAAATGGT
>PKTC01000523.1:2360-2814 GCA_002869305.1 Marinilabiliales bacterium | reverse complement strand
GTATACTTTATCATTTGGATTTTTGGTTTCATTAATGTCAAGTACTGACAAAAGTTTTTCTGTAAGAGGTATTCTAAGAGTTTTTTCTTTCCCCTTTCTGCTTTTACCCATTGGTAAAATAATCATGTTTTCCTGAATATGTTTGTATCTTAGATTTCTCAAATCAGAAAGTCTTAAACCGCAATAACAACTTATTAGAATATGTTGTAAGGTTTCATGGTGTTTATCTCCTACCAAATATGTCTTTCCTCGTTCATCTTTTTTAGTCATTCCTAAAAAATGCTTGCTAATGAAAAGCTTATGTAGATTATCCAGTTCATCAAGAGTCAAATAACTTTTTTCAATATCCTCCTTTTCAAAAGAAAAGTTGGTAAAAGGGTTCGATTTGATAATTGAACTTTTAAAGGCGATAGTGACGAACTTTCTTATCATGGATAAAGCCCCATAAACTGTA
>PKTC01000523.1:0-2346 GCA_002869305.1 Marinilabiliales bacterium | reverse complement strand
AACTGTATTTTGTTTATAATTCTGGGTTTCAATTAAATAATTTCGATACGTTTCTAACCAACTCTCATCAATTTCATATATGGTAAGGTGAGGCTGATATCGTTCTAAGAGCGTAATTTTAAGTTCTAATCCTTCGTAATGAGATTTTTTTATTTGATTTCTTTCTTCAATTAATTTAGCTCTTGCGAACTCAATAAAGGAATCGTTTACCTTTTTATTTTCTAAGTAATTTATAATATTGGTGAAGGTCAATGCATGTTTTTTTCTTTCTAAATCAATGATAATTTGTTCAATTTCATTTTGTTTTTCTTTTAAATAAAGATTATTAACTCTTGGATTAGGAGCACCCTTTACTTCTTTAATCCCTTTTGTTTTTGGATTGTAATACTGAGGGTCGATGAATAGGTTTAGAGGTATTCTTTTGATTTTTCTGTTTAGAATCACCTGAATGTAAAACCTTGATAATCCATTTTTTTTCGTAAACGAATTGTTAAAATAGATACTTACTGTTGCATTTGCCATACGTTAAAATATTGTGCTATTGCGTTCATTTTCAGTCTGTTTTAAAATTTGTAAACATTTCGGAAAATGACCGAAAAATTTGTAAACAATTTGTAAACAAATGTCATACTTATTGTAATTTTACTTACAACTTAAAAACAGTTAAGAAAAGTAAAAGCTTGTAAAAGCCTGTAAAAGCTAGTAAGTGAAATTCAAACTGCAAAAAAATCTATAATTAGATTTGTATTCTACATGTTTGAGGGGCTGGTGCTCGCAAGGGTGTGCAAGTTCGAGTCTTGTTCTGGGCACAAAACCTGACTAATTATAGTCAGGTTTTTTTATTTACCAATAATGTGTTTTACATGTTAAACCCCAAATTGTTCTTTACACTTTTACAAACACAAAAAAACTACTTCTGCACTATCTTAAACATTGATTTATAATACTATCCAGAGGTTTGTGTTGTATTTTTCATCATGTGTAGTTTTTTTCTACACTAAGCTATACATCCTTATTTTTCAATCCTTCCATATAATTCCTTAAAGTACTGTGTGGTATTTTTCAACAACTATTTGCCATTGCTGGTATTCAAAACACTTTCTATCTATTTGATTTTCTATTTATTACACAATTAAGGCACGCGTTTTGAAATAAACGAATCGGTGTTGTAAAAGTTATCACTAATTAAATTAAATAAAAGAATATGAAAAAGTTAATTCTATTAATCAGCTCGTTGGCATTTCTTATGATGGTTTATACATATGGTAATGCCAGAAATTTAATGTATAGAACAATTTCTGAAGAATCCATTCAAATCTGGACAACGAATGAAATGTTTGAATTTGCCAATACAATGGCACTTACATTTGAACAAAACAATCCCAAATTTAAAATTGAAGTTACTACAGTGAATGAAAATGATGTAACTTATATGATTGAGAATTCCGATGATATCGGAATCATTTCAAACAACATTCTTACCAACGACAATATTTGGAAAATGGCTATTGCCAGGGAAATATTGGTCCCTGTAATGAACGCTGATAATCCTTATTCCAATCAAATATTAAGCGAGGGTATTTCACCAAAAGAATATGAAAGTATATCAAATGGTATCATTACAAACTGGGGAGAATTAATGAATGATCAATCCGTTTCTAACATTAAGCTTTTCATTCATAATACTTCAGCAAACGAAATTTTCTTATCAAAATTCTTGAGTTCCGAATCAGATCTCCATCCATTAGATATTGAGAATTTCGATGCATTTTTAACAAAAATTAAAAATGATAAATACGCAATCGGTTTCTGCAGATTAGCTGATATAATTGATTATGAAAACCACAATTTAATAGAAGGTTTAAAGCTAGTACCCATAGACAGAAATGAAAACAATAAAATCGATTTTGCAGAAAATATTTACAGCAATTTAAATGACCTGGAAAGAGCTGTTTGGATTGGCAAATATCCCAGGGAATTATATAATAACATTTTAACCATTTCAAAATACCAGCCTGTTTCCACCAGTGATCTTGCTTTTCTTAACTGGATAATAACAGAAGGCGAGCAAAATATAAATACAAATGGCTTGTCAAAATTATGTACAAGTGAACTACAAGCTAATATTCAAAAACTAACTGATCATCCGGTTGTAATATCCGAGCCTAATGAAGTAAATAATGCAAAAGCAATTATTCTTTTAATCGTAATTTCTATTGTAGTTATTCTAGTCCCGGTTATGTTTTTCTCAAAAAGAAATACCAACCATATGGATTCAAGCAATAAAGAGAAAAAACAAAAAATTTTAACTGAATCATCTGTTGTTTCACCTAAAGGAATATTTTT
>PKTC01000285.1 GCA_002869305.1 Marinilabiliales bacterium | reverse complement strand
TTTAAGCTTTGGAAAATAAAGTATACCGGTTAAGTTAAAAGGATAATCAACATTTAAGTGAATGTGAAACAAATGTTCCTCGTTAAATGGATACAATTTATTATAAAACTCTTTGTAATCAGCATCTTTAAGCTCCGCTGGAGTTTGTGTCCATAAAGGATTTGTATCATTAATGATATTAGGTTTTTTGGTTTCAACCTCTTTACCATCCTTCCAATCTTTTTGATTTCCAAAAGCAATCTCAATAGGCAAGAATCTACAATATTTATTCAAAAGATCATTCACTCGCTTTTCTTCAGCAAATTCTTTTGATTCATCGTCGATATATAAAACTATATCGGTACCACGACTTTCCTTTTTAACTTCTTCAATACTATACTCAGGGCTGCCATCACAAGACCACTTTATGGCTTTTGCATCCTCTTTATATGATTTGGTAATGATCTCTACTTTCTTTGAAACCATAAATGCTGAGTAGAAACCTAGTCCAAACTTACCAATAATTGTAGTTTGGTCTTTAAATTTATTAAGAAACTCTTCGGCACTTGAAAATGCAATTTGATTGATATACTTGTCAATCTCTTCCTCAGTCATCCCAATACCACGATCGCTAACAGTAAGTGTGTTCTTTTTTGTATCTAAGGAAATATTAACAGTTAAATCTCCTAATTCACCTTTAAAATCTCCAAGTGATGCGAGTTTTTTCATTTTTTGCGTTGCGTCAATCGCATTCGAAACGAGCTCTCTTAAAAATATTTCATGATCAGAATACAGGAATTTTTTAATGATTGGAAAAATATTCTCTGTAGTTACTCCTATTTTACCTTTTTGCATTTTTATATGATTTAGTGTTCAACTTCAATTTAACATTAGCCCAATGTCAATATATATGCCACAAATTATTTTCTGACAAATAGACAGTTCTTCGTTAATTACGCTAAAAAAAAGTGAAAAAAATTCAGTTTAAGACAAAAACCATTCTGGATAAATCATATAAAATATTAATGCTAGAATTGCAACACCAGCAACAAACAAAAGAAAGATTCTTGTAAATCTTCTACTGGCATCTTTTTTTATTAGAAAATTTTTCTGGCTTATAATTCCTTTAATATTATTCTCTATTCTTAGAATGATGTTTTCGTTTTTTTTAATGAAAGTGTATGCTCCATAGTGAAACGCAGAAGACACGAGGTTAATATCATCATTATCCGAATATAATACAACTTCGGTATTGGGATTGATCTTCTTAATCCTCTTTAATACATCCAAAACTTCAACCTGGTTATTTTCTTCATCTAATTCAAGAATGGTAGATAGAAAGACTATATAAATCTCATCTCTTGATCTTTCGGTTGGATTAAATTCTTCAAAAAACTCTCTGCTTCGGGAATAAATCTTTACATTATACTCATTAACCTCTTCAAATTTAGCTAACACATCTCTAATGTAAGAGTCGTCATTATCTATAAAAATTACATTGCTATTATTTTTAGAAAATCGATGAGTCATATTTAATTGATTTAAAGCTAAGTTAAGCTAATAAGCTATACAAGTCAATAGCTAAAAATCTTGAATTGAAAAATCCCTAACATCGATATCGGTATAAGAATTCCAAATTCCCCTTTCGAACTTCAAACCATCGTAAGAAAAATCCGGACCGTAAAACTCGAACTGCCCTTTTAAACTTGGCTTAGAAGGTGATAAATGATCAAAAATGATCATCTCTTTTTCCTTATCAAACGTTAAAGTCATGTTAGTTTGTCCATTAAACTCAAATATGACTCTCGAAACTGGAGGAATTTTATTTTTAAATACTTTATCGCCAAAAACAGGCTTGTCATTATCATCAAAATAAAGAATATCAATGATTTTCTTTTTAGTTAGCAGATTATTTAAATCTGCACCTAATAATGTATAGTAATCAGTACTTCTATTTTTATTTGTGATAATCTCGTAATAAAGAGCTCCATACCAGTTAGAGCAATTTAAAATTGCCATTTCTGGATTCCTGATTTCGTCGGATTGATCTTTCAATTCATAAAAATCATAAGTCCTTTTATTCTTTTTATACTGAATAAACCCAAAATATTTGTGCGTTCTGTCATTGTAAGGCAAATTCCAAGTAATTATACGTAGTTTATCATCTTCGGATTTTATGATTCCTACATTTTTTAAATCATAAAATGGATAATAAAATGAATCCTCAAATTTTAATACTTGGTTAAATAAAAAAACAATTTTAGTATTAATTTCTATTTTCCGAGTGTCAATAGTTTCCTTTACAAGAAGATTAAAATACTTATTCAATGAATCTTCTAGGACTTTTATTTGATCATTATTATCAGCAAAAGATTTACTGCAAAATAATAGAAGCATTCCTACTAAAAGATATTTGTATTTTATTGACTTATTCATTGTAAGATTTAGTATATTTTAATTACAAAACTCTATTAACATAAATTTATTTTATTGATTGATCAATGCATTCATTTAATATTTCACATGAAATTTTAATTTGCTCCTCAGTAATTATTAATGGTGGAGCTATTCTAAATGCACTATCGTGAAACAAAAACCAGTCGGTTACCAAACCTTTATTTACTGCATTATCAATTACTTTCTTTACTTGATTAAAGTCTCTCAGCTCAACTGCCATAAAGAGGCCTTTCCCTCTAATTTCTTTTATTTCGGGATGATCTAAATATTTTCGAAATAATTCTCCCTTTTGATTTACTTCATTTAAAATATTTTCAGAGGTTAATACATCTAATGATGCTTTGGCAGCTGCACACGATACAGGATGCCCTCCAAAGGTTGTAATATGCCCTAAAATTGGATTTGTTTTAAAACTCGACATAATTTCATTAGAAGAGACAAAGGCACCAATTGGCATTCCTCCTCCCATTCCTTTGGCTATAGTAAATATGTCTGGTACCAAATCATAGCCTTGAAAAGCAAATAAACTTCCGGTTCTACCAAAACCCGCCTGAATCTCATCTAATATAAGTAAGGCTCCTACCTCTTTACATCTTCCCTTTAGTCTTTTTAAGTAATCATTTTCAGGTAAACGAATACCTGCTTCTCCTTGAACTGTCTCAACAATTACACAGGCTGTTTTTTTAGTAATTTGCTCAAGATCTTTTAAAACATTGAAATTAATAAATTTAACATTCGGCAATAAAGGTCTGAAGGAATTTTTAAATTCTTCGTTACCCATTACACTTAACGCTCCGTGTGTGCTTCCATGATAAGCACCATTAAAGGCAATCATTTCCGATCTACCTGTATACCTCTTAGCTAACTTCAAAGCTCCTTCAATAGCTTCGCTTCCCGAATTAACAAAATATGTAGAATTTAAACTTTTCGGCAAAAACTCTGAAAGCTTTGTTGCAAACTCGACTTGTGGAGTCTGAATGTATTCACCATATACCATTAAGTGCATATATTTTTCAGACTGCTTTTTAACTGCATCAACAACTGCTGGATGAAGGTGCCCAAGATTGCTAACTGAAACTCCTGATATGAGATCAATATAAGATTTCCCGTTACGATCGAACATGTAAATTCCTTCAGCTCTATCAATCTCAAGCTGCAATGGAAAATCAGAAGTTTGCCCAACATTTTGCAAAAAAAGTTGTCTTTGCGAAATCATATTTCCAAATTCTTAAAATAAAAAAAAGGGGATGAACCCCAAAATTACTTAATAGTTGAAGGATTGAATTATTTACCCATTAAATTTATATCACCCATAAACTTGTCCTTATAGGCCTTACCAATCGGAATAGATTTAGTTCCTTCATTACTTTTTATATAAATGGAATTATCTTCAATTCTATTTATTTTTCGAGTATTCACAATATATGAACGATGCACTCTTTTAAATTGATTTACTGGCAATTGACTCTCAATTGATTTCATAGTAAAGTGTATAGTAAACTTTTCTGTATATGAATTTACTATAACATAATTTTCCAATGCCTCGACCCAAAGAATATCATCATATTTTAATTGCACTAGAGCAGAGTTCTTTTTTATAAAAATCTCATCAGTTTCTTTTTTACTCCTTGCTTCATGTATATTTTTTGCTTTCAGAACAGCTTTGTAAAACCTACCATAAGTTACTGGTTTGAGCAAATAATCGGTTACATCATAATCAAATGCCTCCAAGGCATACTTTTCTTTTGATGAGACGATAATAACCTGAGGAAGATTTTTAAGTGTATTAAGAAAGTCGATACCGTCCATTTCTGGCATTTCAATATCCAGGAAGATTAAATCAACATCATCGGAACTTTTATCCAAAGAATTGATTGCTTCCACAGCATTTTGAAAGGAATTAGTTAAATCTAAAAAATCTGTTCGAGTAATAAATTCTTCAATTACACGGCGAGAGAGAGCATCATCATCAATTACAATACATTTCATATTCTAAATCTTAATATCTCAAAAATAGGAAAATTACATTAATATACGAAAATTAATGACTAAATGTTATTTTTCTTAGATAAAAACTCATCAATAAGCATAGATGAGCTTTTAATTGTTTTCTTCAACCACTGAAACATTAACTCATCTTTTTCTTCCGCAGTAAGTTTCCAATTAATATCTGAAGCTCGCAGCTTACCCGTCAAATGATGTAAAATGATTGCAGCCGAAACAGATATATTAAAACTTTCGGTAAATCCGTACATAGGTATCTTTAAATATTCATCGGCATTTTCAATCATTAACTCCGACAATCCTTTTAATTCAGTCCCAAAAAATAAAGCTACCTTTCCTGCATCTAAATCAAAATCTTCCAGATTTACATCGTCGGTGTGCGGTGTTGTTGCTACAATACGATATCCATTTTTCTTTAACTCATTGATCGTATCCAGCGTATTATTCTCTTTCGCATTATATTTAATTAAATTCAGCCATTTTGAAGAACCTAAGGCCACATCAGGATTAACCTGATATTGGTTTTGGTTTTCAATGACATGAACATCCTGAACTCCAAAGCAATCAGAAGTTCGTAAAACTGCACTAGCATTTTGTGATTGATAAATATCTTCCAACACCAGAGTGATATAACGAGTTCGTTTTTCCAGAACTTGTTCAAAAACTTCAAGCCTGTTATCTGTAACAAACTGTTTTAGAAAATGGTTTAATTCTGATTTCATTCTGCTAACCTACTTTATAAAAAAAGGGAGTACAAATCCATGTACTCCCCACTTATTTTAATCAATATTTTTATTGAACAGCGTCAGCTAAATCGCTACCAGCTTTAAATTTAACTACATTTTTAGCTTTAATAGTGATAGGTTTTCCAGTTTGTGGATTTCTACCAGTTCTTGCATTTCTTTTAGCTACTGAAAAAGATCCGAATCCTACTAGTGCAACTCTATCACCTTTTTTAAGTGAAGTTGTAGTACTTGTAATGAAAGCATCTAATGCTTTTTTAGCGTCAGCTTTAGTTAAGTTAGCTCCTCCAGCAATTGCATCAATTAATTCTGCTTTGTTCATAATAAAAAATTTTTAGGGTTAGTAAAATAAATATTTTTTTAGCTTCTACATACAAATATAGACTATTTATGGTGTTTAGCAAATGATCTGCAAAAAAAATTGGAGAAATATTAATAAAAAAGGGCATTTTGTTAATAATTGTGTAAAAAATGACTTGTTTTAGACCAAAATCCTATTGAAATGATGATTCAGCAGGTTAAACGTCCATTTTTAAATTAAAAAAATATTTTCTATTAAAATTTTGCACAAATAAAAAATTAATATACTTTTGCCGACGGAGAAATGGCAGAGTGGTCGAATGCGGCGGTCTTGAAAACCGTTGTACCGCAAGGTACCGGGGGTTCGAATCCCTCTTTCTCCGCCAAACAAAAAGCAACTCACTTGAGTTGCTTTTTTATTTCTTGGATATTCTACAATTAAATACCTTTGCTATCAAGAAGCGCTTCTATTTCATCCATTATGCTATTCATAAGTTTAATAGCCGCAGAAAAGGCTTCTGGATCGGTTAAATTGACTCCTGCACTTTTAAGCAATTCTATTGGATCATCTGAATCTCCAGCACTAAGAAAGCTTAAGTAGTTTTCCAAAGCATTTTCTTTTTGATTCATGATACCAGCAGCTAGCGTATTAGAAGCTATAAAAGAAGTGCTATATTGATATACATAAAAATTATAATAAAAATGAGGAATAAATGCCCATTCCATGTTTATATAATCATCCACTTTGCATACTCCAAGCTCATGGCCATAAAATTTGTTAACTATTTCTGTATACATTTCTGACAGTTTCTCTCCTGTTAGAGGTATTCCTTGTTCGACCGCTTCATGAATTCTTAACTCGAATTCAGCAAATTGTGTTTGTCTAAATAGGCTGCCTTTAAATTCATCCAACCGATTCATTAATAATGAAAGCTTTATGTCCTCATCTGTTATTGTTTCTTTTAAATAATTAAACAATAAAACTTCATTTAAAGTAGAAGCAACTTCAGCTACAAATATTTTATATTTTGAAGTCGGGTAAGGTTGATTCTTATTTGTTAAATAGCTTTGCATAGTATGCCCCAATTCATGCACTGTTGTACTGACATCTTCATACATATCATTATAGTTTAACAGTATATAAGGATGTCCATCATAAAATGCACCATTTGAAAAAGCTCCTGAACGCTTTCCTTTTGATGGATAAACATCTATCCAACGCTCATTAAAAGCTTTATCTACTATTTTGATATAATCCTCACCTAAAGGATCAAGAGCTTTTAATATAATCTCTTTTGCCTCTTCATATGTGTATTCTAAATCTACTCCTTTAACTGCGGGGGCATATAAATCTAAATATTTTAATGTATCAAGCCCCATCATTCTTTTCTTAATTTTTAGATATCGATGAAAAGCAGGCAGGTTCTTATTTACATTTTCAATCAGAGCATGATACACATCAGCAGGAATACTTTTTGGAAATAAAGAAGCTTCCAGTGACGATTCATAATTACGAACCTTAGCCTGATACCAATCAGCTTTAACATTACCATATAACATTTCGCCAAGACTTGCCTGGTACTTTTGGTAATTCCCCCAGAATGATTCAAAAACCAATTCACGATCAGAACGATTGGCACTAGCCCTATATTTTGAATATTCTGCATAGCCAAGTTCTATTTCCTTACCATTGCTAAGTGTAACCTTTGAACTTGGCATCTCAGCGTTCGAAAAGGTATAGTAAATGGAATATGAATTGCCAGTTATCATCTTGGATAATGCGATAATTCGTTCTTCTTGATTACTGAGTGTATGTTCTTTCTTGCGAAATAAATCAATAAGTCCCTTTTCATAAGGTTTAAGCTTGGGCTCATTATTTATATAATCCTGAATCAATTCCCATTTTGATTCTAAAATTTCCGGATCAACATAAGATGCATCAGTCATAAAATTATTAAAGATTTGTTGTAATTCTTTAACCATCCCTGCATATTTCATATCCCGAGTATCAGATGCAGAATTAAGACTTGCATATACATATAGCTTTCTCCCCTCTTTGTCTATGCCAGAAAAATACTCAAGTACTTTTAGCAACTGATTAGCTGACTCTGTTACTGTTCCTTTAAAATCTTTTACTATATCAAGCTTAGATATAAACTCTACTTTTGCTTGTTCCCACGATTCGTTAGATGGATAAATGTCAGTCAGGTTCCATTTGTATTTATCTTCAATTTCTGTTCGCTCTTTTTGACCAAAACATAAAACAGAAGTGAAGACAAGGATAATTGTCAATACTTTATTTCTAATCATTTTATAAAGATTTAGTTTAAAATTCTGTTTAGTCTTTTAAGGAAATTGTTGAAAAACAATAAAGTTATGATATTAATAGCAGATTGTCAATTATCTATTCGAAGTCAGAATAGTTCTCCAGTTAAACTTAGGAAAACTAATTGCGTCCATTTTATATTAGCTCAAACTTAACTAAATCTTTGTAGTATGAATTCAATTTTAATAATTCCTCATGTGTTCCCTGTTCAATAATCTCGCCTTCCTTTAATACAAGAATATGATCGGCATTTTTTATGGTTGATAATCGATGTGCAATCACTATTGTCGTTTTATGTTTCATCAAAAATTCCAGCGCTTTTCGAATTATTGATTCCGACTTATAATCTAATGCGGATGTTGCTTCGTCAAGAATTAAAATGGGTGCATTTTTTAAAATAGCTCTTGCAATGCTAATTCGCTGCTTTTCACCTAAGGAAAGTTTACTTCCATCTTCACCAAGGTTAGTTTCATATGCCAATCCTTTTTCTATAATAAAGTCATGAGCAAAAGACAATTTTGCCGCATTCTCAATTTCATTTCTTTCGGCTCGAGGATTACCAAATAATATATTGTTATATAATGTATCATTAAATAATACAGGCTCTTGATTAACATATGCGTAAAGATCTCTTACAGAATCAATATCATATTCTTTGATTGAAGTTCCATCGATTAATATATCGCCTGAATTGGGATCAAAAAAACGAGGTAAAAGATCCACAATTGTTGATTTCCCAGATCCGGATTCACCAACAATTGCTACAGTCTGGCCCTTTTCAATGTTGAAACTTATTTTATTAAGAACCGATTTATCCTCATTTTCGTAATTAAAAACAACTTCTTTAAATTCTATCCTCTTTTCAAAGCTTTGAATTTTCTTCGCATTTGGTTTATTGCTTATTTTATATCTATGCTCTAAGATGGTATTTATACGATCGTAAGAGGCCATTCCTTTAATAATGTTATAGTAACCTCCCGAAATAGATTTGGCTGGAGAAATGACCTGAGTAAAAACAGCGAGGTATCCAATAAAAAGTTGAGACGAAAGTCCTTCACCTGATATTACCATTTTACCACCAAACCACATAATACTCAAAATGGCTATTGTGGCAATAACATCCATTAATGGACTTACTATTGTCCTTTTTCTCCAGACTTTGCTAAATAAGTCACTAAAATATTGATTTTGTTCTTTAAATCTATCCTCGATCAGTTTTTCGGCATTAAAAGCTTTAATTATTTTTATACCTGAAAGAGCTTCTTCCAGCATTCCCACTAATTCACCTATTTTTTGCTGACAACGAACTGTTGTCTTTTTTAGTTTTTTGCCAATTTGTCCTATGATAATTGCCGATATCGGGAAAATAATTATTGCAATTAATGTGAGCTTTGCACTCATAAAAAACAATACATACATATACACTGCTATAAGAATTGGATCTTTAAAAATCAATTCTAAAGAGGAAATAACAGACATTTCAATTTCCTTAACATCAACTATCATTTTCGAAATGATATCGCCACGTCTTTGATCCGAAAAGTAACTTAAGTCAAAGTCGAGAATTTTATTCATAAGTTCATTGCGAATGTCCTTTACAACATTAGTTCGAATATGAATGATGATGGATTTACCAATAAATAAAAAGATATTTTTAAGAATTGAAAAAACCAATACAATGATGATGATAAATAATAAAGCATTAATTTTTCCATGGTTTTGTACAATTTGTCCTAGGTAATAATTAAAATTCTGCTGAATAGCTTCTGTTGATAAACTCAAAGGAACAGCGTTAGAATTAAACTCCTGGGTAGAGAACAGCAATCCTAAAAAAGGAATTACCATTGCAAATGAAACAACGGCAAAAAGCGCTACGAATAGATTGCATATTACGCTAAATAATGCAACAAACCAATAAGGAATTAGGTATCTTAATATTGATAAAAGTTTATTCATAGTTAATTCACCTTCGGTTTATATCAAAGGTAAAATAAATTCACATAACTTTCTGATATCAGTTTAAATTCCGGTATAATTAAAAGGAGTAATCCCTTTTAGCTCTTCCTTCAGTTCTTCGGAAAGATTTAAGTTGTCAATAAATTGATGAATACTTGATTTGGTGATTTTATCACCGGTTCGCGTTAAATCTTTAAGTGCTTCGTAAGGTTTTGGGTATCCTTCGCGACGCAAAATTGTTTGTATTGCTTCAGCTACAACAGCCCAATTTTCTTCTAAATCTGCGTTTATGGCTTCCTGATTTACAAGCACCTTTTGCAAACCCTTTAACAAAGATCTAAAAGCTATTATTGTATGAGAAATAGGCACACCTATATTTCTTAAAACGGTAGAATCGGTTAAATCTCGTTGTAATCTTGATATTGGAAGCTTTGCAGATAAATGCTCAAATACCGCATTAGCAATACCTAAATTTCCTTCAGCATTTTCAAAATCAATTGGATTAACTTTATGAGGCATAGCTGAGGAACCAACTTCGCCCTTAACAACCTTCTGCTTAAAATAATTCATGGATATATAAGTCCAAAAGTCACGAGCTAAATCAATTAAAATAGTATTAATTCGTTTCATAGCATCAAAGCATGCTGCCATGTGATCATAATGCTCAATTTGAGTTGTTGGTACTGATCGGTGTAATTTTAAAATATCATTTACAAAATGATTTCCAAATGCGTTCCAGTCAATCTCAGGATAAGCAACATGATGCGCATTAAAATTACCTGTTGCCCCACCAAACTTCGCTGAGAATGGAATTATTTGTAATTGTTTCAATGCTTTTTCCAGTCTTTCGACAAAAACCATCATTTCTTTTCCCAATCGGGTTGGTGACGCTGGTTGACCATGAGTTCTTGCCAGCATCGCAATAGACTCCCATTCTTCAGCTAAAGATTTTATCTTTTCTTGCAACTCAGATAAAACAGGATAATAAACGTTTATCATGGCATCTTTCAAAGAATTAGGAGTAGCAGTATTATTCACATCCTGCGAGGTTAATCCAAAATGTATAAACTCTTTGTACTTTTCAATTCCCAATACATCGAATTTTTCTTTTACAAAATACTCAACGGCTTTTACATCGTGATTGGTAACCTTCTCTGTATCTTTAATATTATTGGCATCATCGACATTAAAATCTTTATAAATAGATCGAAGAGCATCAAATAAACCCTTATCAAAGTCAGAAAGCTGCGGAAGAGGCAATTCACATAGCGCGATAAAATATTCAATTTCCGTAAACACTCGATATTTTATTAAGCCAAATTCAGAAAAATATTTTGCCAATTCATCTACTTTATTTCTATATCGTCCATCTACTGGTGAAATTGCCGTAAGTGTATTTATGCTCATGATTATGTTTTTATAAAGGACTGTAAAATTATTCGCTGAAATACTCAGCTACAAAATAAACAAAAACAATTTATTTTACTATTATAATAATAGCATCAATTGTATATTTGTTTACTAAACACAAAATAAACATGTCAAAAATTAAAATATCCGCTGTTTCATACACCAATACATTTCCATTCATATATGGAATTGAAAACAGTAAAGTCATAAACCACATAGAACTTTCAAAAGATATTCCAGCCGTTTGTGCACAGAAAGTACTAACTAACAAAGTTGATTTGGGATTAATTCCAGTGGCTGTTTTACCTAAGATAAACCGGGCTGAGATTATTTCAGATTATTGCATTGGAGCATCAGGACCTGTGCGATCTGTTATTGTTGCATCCTTTAAACCTCTAAATGAAATTGAGACTATATTTCTGGATTATCATTCCAGATCGTCCGTTATGCTGACTAGGATTCTTGCAAAACATTTCTGGAAAATTAATGTAAAATGGACTGATACCACTGAAGGTTTTGAAAACAGAATAAAAGAAAACGAAGGTGCAGTAATTATTGGTGACAAAGCTTTAGTAGCCGAAAAGAGTTTTCCATTTGTTTACGATCTGGCAAAAGAGTGGATAAAATATACAGGTTTGCCTTTTGTTTTTGCTGCTTGGGTAAGTCAAAAAAAATTAGGTGATAATTTTAGATCGGAATTTAATCAAGCTCTTGAATTTGGATTAAATCATATAGATGATATGCTGCAACTTTATGATTTATCATTCTTGCCTAAAGAAATAAATCCAAAAGAATACCTTAATAAAAATATTGATTACATTCTTGATGATAAAAAGATAAAAGGATTAAATTTATTCCTTGATTATGCTAGTGAATTTCAGTTATAATTACCAATTTAGCATAAATTTTAAATAATTAATGATGAAAAAAATTTGTTCTTATTTAATAGTATTTGCTTTAGCAATTAATACATCAATGTTGTTTGCACAGAACGATACTATAATTAAAGATGATACTGTAAAAATAAAAGTTTTTGTTTTTGACATTAATAAGAATATTGAACCTGCCATGTGGAGACAAACTCAAAAGAGCTTTGAAGAAGCTGAAAAAATCAAAGCAGATTACTTGATTATAAAAATGAATACTTATGGTGGCATGGTTAATATGGCAGACTCCATAAGAACTAAAATATTAAATAGTCCGATTCCTGTTTATGCTTTTATTGTTAACAATGCTGCCTCAGCAGGCGCATTGATTTCGATTGCTGCCGACAAGATTTATATGAAGAAAGGTGCAAAAATTGGATCAGCTGCTGTAGTAGATCAAACAGGAAAAGTAATGCCTGAAAAATATCAATCGTACATGAGATCAACCATGAGGGCAACAGCTGAGGCGCATGGAAAGGACACCGTAATTACTGAAGAAGGAGATACAATCATAAAATGGCATAGAGATCCTGAAATTGCAGAGGCAATGGTTGATCCAAGAATTTATATTGAGGGCATAACTGATACAGGAGAAATTGTTGCATTCACGGCAAACGAAGCTCTTAGCAATGGATTTTGTGAAGCAATTGTTGGAGACATTGAAGAGCTTCTGGAACATGCTGAAATTGAGAATTATGAAATAAGCAAATACGAACCTACTAAATTGGAAGGAATCATAGGCCTTCTTGTTAGTCCAGCCATACAGGGTATTTTAATAATGATTATTGTTGGCGGTATTTACTTTGAATTGCAAAGCCCAGGAATTGGATTCCCTCTGGGAGCAGCAATTGTTGCAGCAGTTCTATATTTTTCTCCATTATATTTGGAAGGACTTGCAGAAAACTGGGAAATGATAATCTTTATAATTGGACTGATCCTGATCATATTAGAAATATTTGTGATCCCAGGTTTTGGAATTGCTGGAATAGGTGGAATAATATTAACTATAACTGGATTGGTTTTGAGCATGATAGATAATATAATCTTTGAATTTGAATTTCATGCTGCAGACGCACTTGCAATAGTGCTTAAATCGTTGATGATAGTTGTAGTTTCCTTGTTTATATCATTAATCTTATCTTTATACTTAAGTAAAAAAGCTTTAACCTCTTCTGCTTTCTCGTGGATTGTATTAAATACAACTCAAAAGAAAGAAGAAGGTTTCATAAGTGTTGATAACAAATCAAAAGACTTAATAGGCAAAACAGGTATAGCAGCCACAAAATTAAGACCCAGTGGAAAAGTTGAAATAGATGATGAGACATATGATGCCAAATCAGAAATTGGATACATTGAAAAAGGGCATAAAGTAAAAGTCATTGACTACAGATCAGGACAAGTATACGTGCTGAAAGATGGATAGAACAGACAATTTTGTTTTAAGAGATTACCAATCCCAGGATTTTAAAAAGTTAAGTATTCTGTGGGAAGAGACCAATATGGGTAATTCCAGGCGTGGTGATAATGATCAAATTATTAAACAAAGCATAAAATTAGGAGGTAAACTAATTGTATTAATAGATACAAAACATAATGAGTTAATTGGTTCATCATGGATAACATTTGATGGACGCAGATTTCATTTACATCATATTGCGGTTAAACCTTCATATCAAGACCAAGGATTTGGGAAGTTGCTTACTATAGAATCAGTGAAATTTGCAAAGAAAAAGGGATATCAAATTAAATTAGAGGTTCACCAAAGCAATCAAAAAGCACTAGAGATTTATAAAAAAATTGGCTTTCAATATTTAGGTGATTATGATCTTTATATTATTAGAAACTACGATACCATTGACTTTTAATGTTAAATTTTATTAAAATCCATTTATATTTCCATTTAAATTTTTTTCTACCGTTAATAATTTTTAATTTTATAGTTCGTGTCTTACTTAAAAAATAAGCAGTTATGACATTAACATTCAACGAGTTACGAGAAATTAAAGATCGCTTACCTCATGGTGCTATCAGAAAAATTGCTGAAGACCTAAATATGAATGAGGAAACGGTAAGGAATTACTTCGGAGGTGCTAATTATCGAGAAGGAGAATCGGTAGGAATCCATTTTGGACCTGGTCCTGATGGAGGAATTGTAACAATTGATGATACTACAATATTAGATATGGCTAAACAAATTACCGAAGAAACTGTATCACAAAATTAGTATTGACGAAATTCCTTAAAAAAGCAGAAAAGATTAACTTTTCTGCTTTTTTATTTAATTCATTGTTAATTTTACAAGTGTGCATAAATTTAAAGATTACATAGAAAAAGCTGAAGCAAAATGGCTTAAAATTTTATTTTCCAACTGTGAAAGCTGCTTTCAAGGAAATAAAATACCTTCACACGATCACGAACACCATGCCAGAGTATGGAATT
>PKTC01000290.1 GCA_002869305.1 Marinilabiliales bacterium | reverse complement strand
TTTTAAGAGAACTTGCTCTTAAAGGAAAACTTATTTTTGTAGTAATACACCAGCCTTCATCAGACATTTATAAAATGTTTGATAATATGATCATCCTAGATACAGGCGGATATATGATCTATTACGGTAACCCGGTCGAAGGAGTTATGTATTTTAAACGGCTGGATGCACAGATTAATAGTGATGTTGGAGAATGTCCTACTTGCGGTAATGTTAACCCTGAACTTATATTTAACATTATAGAAGCCAAGGTAGTTGATGAATATGGTAAATACACCCCAAAACGAAAAATATCTCCTCAAAAGTGGGAAGATAATTTTAAGGCAAATATTAAAATGGAAGTGGTAGAAGAAGTAAAAGATTCTCCTCCTTCTACTTTAAATATTCCTTCGTGGTTTAGACAACTAAAAATATATACTATTCGTGATTTCTTATCAAAGATTAGTAATACCCAATATATAGCTCTGAATTTATTAGAAGCACCTGTCCTAGGATTTATACTCTCTTATATTATTAGGTATATAGCCGATCCCAACTCGAAAATTTACATATTCAGAGAGAACGAGAATATTAACATTTATATATTCATGGGATTAATAGTTGCCTTGTTCCTTGGTCTAACTGTTAGTGCTGAAGAAATATTCCGTGATCGAAAAATATTAAAAAGAGAAGCTTTTCTTAATCTAAGCAGATCAAGTTATTTGGTTTCTAAAATATTTATCCTTTTTAGTATATCAGCAATTCAAGCCATCTTTTTTGTTTTAATAGCAAATAATATTCTTGGAATTCGAGCAATGACATTTGAATATTGGTTTGCCCTATTCACCACGGCCGCATTTGCAAATATGTTAGGATTAAACGTTTCTGCATCGTTTAACTCTGCTGTTACCATATATATTCTTATTCCACTTTTAATGATTCCGATGATGATTTTAAGTGGTGCTATGTTTCCATTTGATAAAATGAACCGTGCAATAGGAAGTGTAAAAAAAGTGCCATTAATTGCCGAATTCATGCCTACAAAATGGTCATTTGAAGCGCTAATGGTAAATCAATTTAAGAATAACAAATTTGAAAAAAACTTCTACGAAATAGAAAAACGTGAAAGTAATGCGGATTTTAAGCAGGTATATTACCTTCCGGAATTAGAAAAGCGCCTAGAATACATAGAAGACAACTGGTATAAATTTGATTCGGATGAAGAGGTTAAAAAAAGAATTGCGGCAGAACTGCGATTATTAAAAACAGAATTACCAAAAGAAGAAATAAGAACTGGTATTCCATTCGAAGTTGCACACCAATTGGATACAGCTAGTTTTAATGAAATAATACTGGACAAGACCAGTGAGTTTATTGAAAAACTATATTCTTATTATAGTCTGATTTTTCAGAAAGCTAATAACGAAAAAGAAAATATTATTCGTTATCTCCTTAAGACCAACCCTGAATTGTACAGACAGAAGAGAAATACTTTTCACAATGAAAGTGTTGAAGACCAAGTGAAAAAGGTTTTTGAAAAGAACAAAATAATACAGTATAAAGATGAGCTAGTGCAGCAAATAGATCCAATTTATAGAGATCCGGATGTAGAAGGTTACTTTAACTTTAGATCCCATTTTTTTGCACCTAGAAAATATTTCGCAGGGAAATACCATGATACATATTGGTTCAACCTAATATTTATTTGGTTTCTAACTCTATTTTTCTATGTAACTCTTTATTATGAGTTACTTAAAAAACTACTTGATCTTCCCGAGAAGATTAAGATTAAAAAATAATATTTCGAGATATTGAATATTTTTATATCTTTATGAGATATGTTAAATTTGCAATATAATTGAAAATCAATACAATTGATTATGAGCAAAAAATTGATTTACATACTATTACCGCTATTAATATTTGCAGCTTGCCGTTCGGATAAACAGAAAGATACAGATTTTTCTAAGGAGTTTGAAGTGCCGGATTCGGTTATTTATGAGGGTGATCTAGAAATCTCTGAACAAGCAATCGAAGAAATAGTGCAAAATATTTCATCTCCGGTTGAAATTGCTGCTTTAATAAAAGCTGTTGGGGTGCCTTATTCAAAGGATTATCTTGCAACAACTGATTATGTTGATGATTATAATACTAGTTTTAAGCAAGCCCTCGGATTAGGTGTATTTGGTGCTGATTTAGGCTACCAAAACATGTATAACAAAACCGGAGGTGTGATTGATTATATATCGGCCATTAAAACTCTTGCAGATGGAATTCGGGTGGGTCAATTTTTTGATTTCACCACACTTAAAAGACTTGCTACCAATAATCAAAACTTAGATTCATTAATGTACATCTCTGTGCAGAATTT
>PKTC01000223.1 GCA_002869305.1 Marinilabiliales bacterium | reverse complement strand
CCATCACCAAAGAGGAGTGCATGGCCATCATTAGCCGGGCTGAACGTGAAGGATTGGTGCTGCAACCGGGCAATTCTCTTCAACCATTTTGTATCTGTCTTTGCTGCGGGTGTTGTTGTGGCGTTCTGACTTCCGCAAAAAAATACGACAAACCTGCCGAATTAATTGCCCATAATTTTTATGCTGAGGTAGCAGAAGAATTATGTAATGGCTGCACAATTTGTGTAAAAAGATGTCAAATGGAGGCTATTGAAATAGAAAATAAAAAAGCTCTAATTGAATTTAAAAATGGGAAATGGATTGATCAAGGAAAGCAATACGATATATCTGATGAAATAAGAACTATAGATGAAGACGAAAATGGTAATTTATGGTTAGGAACATCTCTCAAGGGGATTATTCGTATTAACACTGATGAGACAATTGATCGTTTCGGAATGGAAGATGGATTACCAGATCTTTCAGAAAACAAAGTGTATTTTTTAAATAATCAAATTATTTGTGCTACCAAAAAGGGAGTATATTATTTTAATGTTAAGAATGAGCGTTTTGAAAAGTACGAAGGCTTCGGAGAAAAGTATTTCAAAAATGATGATGAGATTAGGGTTATTAGTATAAAAAATGAAAATGAAATATGGATTGTTTCAATTGATAAACAAACTGGCTTTGAATACATAGAAAAGATTAGTATTAGTCAGGATAGAATTATCTCAGTCTATAATATTCCATTTAAAAGATTATTAAAAAAATCGTTCTACGAAATAGCTTTTGATAGTGAAGATGATGTTTGGATTGCAACTTCAGATGCTATATATAACTACAAGGAAAAATTAAATGAAGATTTTTCAAAATATTACGCAAGTCTTATTAGAAAGGTTCAACTGGGAATCGATTCAGTTGTTTTCTGGGGAACATATTATAAAGATACTGGTAATTTAATTATTGATTTAAAGCAACCAAAATCTTTATTTAATATTGTGAAATATAAAAATAATTCATTTAATTTTTATTATTCTACACCTTTTGTTCCTACAGATGAAGTAAAATACAGTTACAAATTAGAAGGTTTTGATGATGAATGGTCGAACTGGGATACGAAGACCGAAAGAGGTTATACTAACCTGGATCATGGTCATTACGTATTTAAAGTTAAAGCGAAGAATATTTATGGTATTGAAAGTGAGGAAATACAATATGAGTTCTCAATAAAACCTCCTTTTTATAAAACATTGGTAGCTTATTTCTTTTATTTGGTATTGGCCGTATTCATTATAATTGTTATTGTTAAAATTTATACCAGAAGGTTAGAATTAGAAAAAATAAGATTAGAACAGATTGTAAAAGAACGTACGGAAGAAGTTGTTAAACAGAAAGATGAGATTGAAAAACAGAGAGACGAAATTGCTGATAAGAATAGGAGTATAACAGATAGTATAGAGTATGCAAGCCGTATTCAAACTGCGGTATTGCCTTCCGATGAGTTTGCACAGGAAATATTACCGGAACATTTTATCCTGTTTAGGCCAAGAGACATTGTAAGTGGCGACTTTTACTGGATGACTAAAAGAGATAATCAACTTGTACTAATCGCAGCTGATTGTACCGGCCATGGTGTTCCTGGTGCCTTTATGAGTATGCTTGGTGTATCATTCTTAAATGAGATTGTAAACCGACATGAAATTACTGAAGCCAGTGCTATTTTAAATAGTTTAAGAGCGGATATTAAAAAAACACTGGGACAGGAAGGTAAAGAGGGCGAAGCAAAAGATGGTATGGATATAGCGCTTTGTATTATCGATTTGGAAAAAATGAAGTTGCAGTATGCTGGTGCCTATAATCCATTATATTTATTTAGAAATAATGAATTAGTTGAGGTTAAGGCGGATAGAATGCCAATAGGTATATACATTAAAGAAAAAGAATCCTTTACCAACAATGATATTGATCTACAAAAAGGAGATGTGTTTTATATTTTCTCCGATGGTTATCAGGATCAGTTTGGAGGTGAGGATGGACAAAAATTCAAAACTAAGAACTATAAACAACTATTATTAGAAATACATCAAAAGCCTATGGCTGAGCAACGTGAAATTCTAGATAAAAGAATTGATGAGTGGCGTGGTAAATGGGAACAGGTTGATGATATTATTATTTTAGGTTTAAGAGTTTAAATTAACACCAGATAGGAGCCAAGCCAGAATTATATTCTGGCTTTTTTATTTTATAAGATTAATCTTTTGCGATACCTTAAAATCTCTTTTTCTTTTAAAAGAATCTTATGTTGTAAATAAAAAATACTTTGAGAAATGATTAATGAAATAAATGAAATAAGTATTAATATATACATACTCT
>PKTC01000384.1 GCA_002869305.1 Marinilabiliales bacterium | reverse complement strand
AGATAAGCATCTAAATCCAATGGTTTTCCTGTTCCATGAATTAGTCTTTCGTTCCAATTATAATATTCACCTGAACTATAAAAATGCTTTGTTAGATAAGCTCCAACATTTTTATTGAATGCATAATTTTCTCCAAAATTTTCTTTTAAGGATGTATGAACCTGTGAGGCAACTATATCTGCTAACAGATAATTTTGAAGATATAGGGGGTATGATACATATACGATGCTATTGAAATTTCGAGTTCTGTATTCATCAGAATCGATAAAGAAATATTTTTTTGCTAAATCCTTTTGAATCTCATCAAAAGATTTTTCAGAGCTAAGGTACAGATCAATTTCACTCATACAAAAGTACAAATGGTATCTAATGAATGCCGGTGCAAATTTATTAATTATTGCCCTTTTTTCATCCATTTGTTTTTCTGTTAGATTTGTATATTCTTTTTGCCATGCCTTAGTTCGAGTAAACCAAGCAGATGTTTCGGCCATACCTTCGGCAAAGGCCGCTGTTGAGTTCCCAGGGATCCATTCATATCCTTCCAGAATTGGTTTATTGATTGAATTAAATAGACCGTGCAAACCATGACCCATTTCGTGCATCCAAACAGTGATGTCCATATTTAATGTCATGACTGCTCTAAAATCATTGGGTATGTTTATCATTAAGCCTTGTCCTCCAATACCAGCGGGTAATTCCATTTCAACAAGTCTAGAAGGTAGTTGATTATATTCAATGCCTATATTTGCAAGGGACTGTTTTACTAAATTAATGTTGTTCTCATTTTTTAATTCTGTGGGTTCATTATTTCTATAAAATTGGCCTACCATTTGCATTAGGTTCATCTGACCAAATTCTTCAATATCATATTGGGTTTTAGTATCCTCAATAAGATTTTTAAAAGGCTTATTTGTTTCTGATTCTAAGGTCTCTACAAAATCCATAAACCAATCATATCCCAATCCATTCGTTTCAAAAGTAAGATGAACATAATTATCATATCCGAGCTCAAACGATTTTTTATTTCTTAATTCAATGAGCTTTATCATATTGGATTCAAAATCATAATTAGAATTATCCATTTCATCAGACACTTCCAGTTGTTCTTCAAGCTCATTTCTTAAGTTCATAATCTCTTTACTGTATTCAACTTTTGCAGAAATTAACACATTATGCCATGTTTGAACACGTTTTCTTAAGATTGTATCCCTTATTTCATTAGCTTTTGGATACCATGTTTCGATGAATAAGTTTAAAGTATCGTTAATTAGTAAGTTGTAAAATTTATCTTTAGGAGTTTTTAAATCTGCTTTGGCTTCTCCAGAATAAAAGTTCCAGTATTCAATACCTAGTTCTTGTGCTATGTTCTCATATCTGGTTTCCATCTTATCAAGAGCAGTTTTAAGCTCGTTTTCATTGCTTGAACATGATGTGAAAAAGGAACAAGTAAATATAGTTAATAAAAGCACGGCTGATTTAAAAAGTAAGGTAGGTTTCGTTTTCATAGTCAATGGTTTTAGTAAGTTATAGTTTATAAAAGACTACTTATTTTTTAAAAAGTTTAAATTTTAGAAATTTAATTTAATTTTGGTTCCAGTGTTTAATAAAGTTTGTGCAGTTATACTTCCACCATGAAGTTGCATTATTTGTTGGGCAAGACTTAAACCGATTCCCGACCCTTTCTCTTTCGTAGAAAAAAATGGTATAAAAATTTGATCCATTATACTTGGATCTATACCCTTACCGCTATCTTGTATTTCAATAATTACCTTTTTATTCGTGGTTTTATATGCATTTAATTTTATTATTCCCTTGCTATCGCTTATAGCTTCAATTGAATTTTTAATCAGGTTAATAAAAACTTGTTCGATGTATTTTTTATCGGCATTAATCTCCAAATCTATAGGCTGAATTTCAATTTTTAGAACAATATTGCTTTCTGTTAATTTATTTCTCATAAGCAACTCCATATTATAAAGTAGCTCGGCAACTTTGATTTTCTCAAAATCCATTTGTTTTATGGAGGCAATGGATTTGTAATTGTTCACAAAGTTTATAAGTCCTTCTCCACGCTTTGTTATCAGTTGTAATCCTTCGGATGTTTTTTTAATGATTTTCTCATCAACATCTTGCACCGAAATGTTTTTTTCTGATTTTACAAATAATTTTTCTAAAGAGCTCGCAAGTGAAGTGATGGGTGAAATTGAATTGTTAATTTCATGTGTAAGAACTCTAATAAGCTTATGCCATGACAGCAACTCTTTTTCATTTAGTTCAGATTCAATATTCTGAAATGTTATAAGTTTGAATTTTTCTTTTTTCTGTTTAAATTCTGATATTCTCACTGATATAGGAATTGT
>PKTC01000061.1 GCA_002869305.1 Marinilabiliales bacterium | reverse complement strand
ATGGGGCGCTTTCAAGGTTTTACAGTATTTTTCAACCAATGTCCAGGGTAATATATAATCATGACTCCCTGAAATAAAGAACACAGGTATTTCTACTTCTGGTATTTGTTTAATAAAATCAAAATTATTGAAGTCGGGATCAACTACAATATTATTAAATGAAAAATTAAAAACTTTCATGTATCTAATTACATCAGAAAAGGAATATTCCCTTGAGAACCATACTGATGCCATCCATTCAAGATAAATTCCTTTTTTGTAACTATCCCCACCTAAACTCATCAGCATTCTTTTCTGAGTCCAGTATCCTTTAATGCCTGTTTTATACATTTTAGCATACTCGCCGTTTTGAGGTTCACCTATTTCTTCAAGCTTTTTAATGGCATTCTTCTTATCTAGCTCTTTTGATTTATTTAAAGCGTATTGATACGAGATTAATTCACATTCATAAGCAGACACGTCTTGACCGACACCAATGTATGCCATAAAATTTTCAGGATGTTGTTGAATTGCATACATTCCTAATCTGGAACCCCACGAATGACCAATTAATAATATTTTATCCTTTTTAAATTTATTCTGTAAATACGAAACTAAAACATTTACATCTTCAATGTATTTTTGAACCTTTATTTCATCTTTAGGGAATTTTTTATTGTATGATTTTCCAGCATTTCTTTGATCCCAATACACGACTGTAAAATGCTTTTCCAATTCACTATTATGTTTTCGCAACATACTAGTTTCAGTTGCACCAGGCCCTCCATGTAAGAAAAGTAACACGGGGTTATTTATATCCACACTTCTTATTAATAAATATTGCTTAGTATTGTTAATTTCTAAATACTGACTTTCAGAGATACTATTAAGACTTTTAATCTTCTTTGTCATGCTGCATGAGTTTAATATCACTGTGAGGACAAAAATAATCAAGAAATTCATTATTCTTAGTTTCATCTTCTGTAATTTTGATTAGTTATTTTCTTTACAAAGTTAATCGTCAGGAGATATATAATCCTTAACTTGAGTTAATAAATTAAAATTGTAAGGTTGCTTCGAAAAATTAAAGTTCCAATGTCTACTGATCAAAAAATAAATGTTTGAACACCGAAAAGTTAACAATAAATATTGAAGTGTAAAGTAATACGTTAAAGATTACTTCTCAATACTGTTAATTAATAGCCTGCCGATATAAATTACTTTAAAAGGTCACAAAACCAATCAGTTCTTATTAACAAAGTCCAGGTAATTTTTATAAAAGATTTTTTCTATTTCAGCTTGTGTATATCCTCTTTTCGATAATGCGTTAGCAATATTTTGAAAGGTCTGCTCATGGCTAAGTCCACTGGCCATATATTTCCCATTTGCTTGAATATCTGTTCCAATACCAATTTTATTAATACCTATTATTGATTTTAAATAGTCAACGTGATCAATAAATTTCTCAACACCATCCTCTATTTTATCATCCGTGTTGAATAACCTGTTTTGCCTGAAAGAAAGAAGCACCAATCCTCTGTTTTCCTTGAGTTGGTACAATACTTTATTGGATAAGTTATCTTCCGAAAGAGAAATTTCTGCACCGCTTGAATGTGAAGCAATAACAGGAGATTTGGAATATGTGATAACCTCTAACATATCTTCTTCACTCATATGTGAGATGTCAATGCTTATGCCTATTTCATTCATTTTGTCAATCACTTCTTTACCAAATTTACTTAAGACTGAAATATCATTGCTTGTAGTGAACAATCTATCGTATTCTGTATTTACAAGAGTTATATATTGCACTCCCAATTCGCCATATTTTCTTATAATTGAAGTGTCCTCATTAAAGATGCTGCCTCTGAAGTGCTCTATAGCAAACATGCAATGTATCTTTTCAGATTCAGGAACTTCGCTAAATGACTTTGGATATTTAGTAATTTCGAAGAATTCATTGTTTTCAGATAACTCTTCTAAGCGGAAGAGTTCGTTCGAAACCCTCTTGTATAAATCATCTGTTTCAGACCTCTCAATAGGCAATTCATGGACAATGGCATTGTATCCTAGTGTTCTTAAATATTTCATTTCTGACATTACTTCGCTTGAATCCAGCGACGGAAAACCATGATGGGTATGTCCGTCAATTATAAAAATAGATTCTGAAAGTATATTTAATTCATTGGTTTGTGCAACCAACAAATTATTAAATGAAATAAAACTTAGCAGTATAAAAACGTAATATTTTTTCATATTTTAATTTTTGATCAATGTTTGTGAATTAATTTGATCCTATTTTGGTAAAAATTAAATTTATTCCTAACCCTACCAAAGTTGAACCGGCAATTCTGTCTTGCCATTTATTAATCTGTTTGTTTTTCGAGATTCTTT
>PKTC01000454.1 GCA_002869305.1 Marinilabiliales bacterium | reverse complement strand
TTGTAGCTAAATACAAAACTATTAAAGGATAACTGTAATATCGATTGCTGTTAACATCAAAACGTAATGCTTTTTTTTTCATCTGGATTATTGATTAACCAATCATAATAAGTTCTCCAAATTTCTGCACTTCCCTTTTCAAAAGCGTGATACCTTTCAATATCATCAAGATCCTTAATCTCAACACCTATCTTTTCAATATTAGTATTATTAAGATTTGCAACAAAGTGCTGGATCAACGTAATATTGGAGTCGATTCTAGTAGTTGTATAGTCTATTCTCTCTGTTCTGTTATCAAGATTCTTAATTATTTCTTCACTGGCCTTAGATGAAAGGTAACTAATAAAACGTTCTCCAAAAAAGATGAGTAGTCCAATTGTAGAAAGTGTTAAAATAATTTTCCTCTTTTTTGATTCCTTTTTCTCGATTATAAGAAGAACGAGACTTATTGTAGCTCCAGTTAAACTTAAAATTAATCCGGTCATAATTTTCAGTCTTAAATGTTAAACTGTGCCCACAATGGTCGATGATCGGCCATGAAGTACCTGATGTATTTAAAGAAATATTCTTTTTTATATGATTTGTCAGATTTCCATAAATCGCGGAAAATGGCATTGTCGAAATCAACTACACCTATTTTACCTTGACTAAAATCCTCATTGGTGTGTTTTGGAAAGAAAAAGAGTTGATCGTAATTTTTATCTCCTGCCAGGTTACTCCCTATATACTCGGTTTCGTGCATAGGTGCAACCAAGCCATTGGAAGTAATTTCGTCGTAATATGGATCTCCATCCTTTATTTCCGGGATATTGAAATCGCCCAATAACATAATGTCTTTAGCAGGAAGATGCGTTTCGGGCTTTTGGCTTCGCTTACGAGCCCAGTTGGATAGAGCTTTTGCTTCGAGTAAACGCAATAGTTTATTTGACCAGTACAAATGTACATTTACCAGAGTAAACTCAAATGATCCTGCTTTAAAAGTGGCCATGTAAGGGTTGCGATTAAAGCCTTGAAATTCCATTTCTTCGCGCTCCTCTCCAACCTCAATGGTAATTTTCTTTTGTTGTGATGTTCGCATGGCCAGCTCTGCTACAAGCCCTCGTTTTTCGAGTTTTGTGGCATCATAAATGTAACCCAAACGCTCATAATTACCCGCTATATCGGAGAATATGGCCCGGTAATTGCCATCCATCATTTCCAATAAAAGATCAAACTGAGAAATATCATCGGCTACCTCCTGAACAGCAATTACATCAAATTTGCTTAGGATATGTGCCATGATTTCGAGATGATCGTCGGTGCGTTTCTGTAATCCGAAATTGGTTAGATTCCAACTTGCAATAAGAACTGTGTTTTTAGACTTTTCAGGTATTTGCCTTTTACGAAAGTGATACGTTAATCGACGCTTTTCGGTGCTTGAATTAAATTTAAATCCATTGTCCTGGGGTTTTTCATGTCCTACCATATTTTTATTTTTTGGTGATTATTATGCATACTGTAATCCCTGACCATAATAAGAACAAGTAAATAATAAGTACTTGGAGTTGATTCTTGTGGTAAATACAAGAAGAGTTGTGGTATTTTTTTGAAGCTTTGAACCATCTGAATACGATTTACTCTCCCTTTCGTATTCTCAAAAGTTCTAAAGTGCTCAAGAAGTTAGAAACACTAAATTACAAATTAAAGTATGCTTTGTCAAGCATTCGCAGAGATTTATCAAACAGTCATTTCATTTGGAATAGTTTGATGATAACAGTGTCGTTTACTATTTAAGAATTGAGAACTAGTAAAAAATGAATGTTCTTTTGTGGGAAAAGAAAAAGCCTCATTTCAAATTTGTTTTGGAATGGGGCTTTTCAGCTTAATAGTTAAAATAATTCCTTACTTTTAGTTATCTCTTCATAATCTTAAACGTTGCTATTTTAAAATTAGATTTTCATTTTAGTATTACTAAAGTACTTATCGTTGACACCTATTCGGACACCTATTTTTGTTAATTCTTTGGTTTAATTTGATATGACAACACTTTCTGTTCTCACCAAACTCTTAAGCTCACTAAATAATTATTTAAAGTAAGCTAATTTACGCATCATTTCTTTTATAAATAACACAAATATATAAGATCGGATGTGCTATCCAGAATACAATCTACATACATTTTATTTAATAAAGAATTCTTGACTATTGTCAAGAATTTATAACTAATAATTTAAAGTTAACTTCTGAATTCAAAATAAGGATAATATTTACTTATCCATGTAATTTTAGAAATATACTTTGTACATTAAGTTTGGGAAAAAGATAAGTTGACTTTGGTAACCAATGTGATTTGGTTCATTTTCATTGTAGTATTCATAAATTCTACGGAGATTATTTTATTC
>PKTC01000503.1 GCA_002869305.1 Marinilabiliales bacterium | reverse complement strand
GCATAATCAGAATTATTAATGGAATCAATCATTTTTGAAACAGGCTTGCCACTATGATAAGCAAAAGAAACTAAAACATCTAAAGGATTTCGAATAAAATAAATTACACCTTTTGAAATTTCAGAAGGGAAAAGTGCCTGGTTTTCATCAACCCAGCAAAACTTATCATGCGCTTTTTTAAACAATAATTCATTGCTTTCTTCAGATTGCATCCTGTAAACATCTGGTCGCATTCTGTCAATTTCCTCAAAGGTAAGGTCTGAGGACGAAAGACCCGTATACTCATCAAAAATCTTTCGCGAACTGGAAATGGATGTTTCTGCCAAATCATTAATATTTGCCGGCTTATCTGATTCGTATATTAAATTCGTTAAAAACACCCGGAACCAGGTATTTCCTGATTTTGGATAACTAGCTAGCCATATGATGTTTTTTTTAGGCATCTAACTCCATGTTTTTTAGCAAGTAATCTCCAAATTCATCCAGCGATAATGGAGCCTGCGGTCTGGATACTTTATATACTTTTATTTCTGGCAAAAGCTTATTCAACAGTTGAAAATGATCCAGTTGTTTTTCCAGGCCGGAAACAAATCTATACCGATAGGTATTGTTTTTAATGGCATTGAATTTTTTTATTCCCGTTATTTCCTCTATTTCAAATCCAGGAGAATTTTTTGTGTTTAACAAAACAATATTTTGCAAAGGAATGGATTCTGAACAATAATTATCAGATATAGGCAACTGAAACTTTTTAATGTTGGGGCGAATTTGATTTAACGATTCATTTTTAACCTGGAGTTTAAGTAAAACATCATTCCAAATTTTTAAGCTCGGAAATCCTGGAACAACCTTTAATTCATGATTAATTACACTGATATCATCCGCCAAAGCCTTGAATCCTTTATGCACAAAATGCGCTGCTATAGATGACTTTCCAACTCCACTTAATCCGGTAAAAATAGCAGCCGAATTTCCAAATTTAATAGTGCTTCCATGAATCGGCAATAATCCTCTTTGTACAAAAAGAGCACCAAATGCAGAACCTAACAAAAATAATCTTACTTCTCCATCTGCTTTTTCTTTCAATAACTCTATAGATATATTATCTCCATCTCTTACAAAATATTTTGCGATGTTATCAACCTTTAACAAAAACTCATTTTTCGTTGCCTGGTACTTTACTCCTTGTTTTGTGATTTTCGTTAGTTTTTTCGGCAATTTATCTAGCACAATGTCAACATCTGCATTCCCTTTTGACTTTATAAATTCAGGAATTTCAATTTCGGATCGGATGGTTAAACCAAAAGCTTTATATGTATACCTTTTACTCATTTTGTAATCACAAATTTACACGAAAAACATATAAAACTAAGATTTAGTTAACTATTTTACTTTATAAATATGTATTGCATTTGCTTATCTTTGTTAAAACAGATTACATGAGATCAATATTTGGCAGAATAAATTTTAATCAAAATCCTGTTAACTCAACTCTTTTCACCAAAAGTCTCGAAAGTTTTTTCATAATTCCGGAAGTTAAAAAAGAGCTTGCTATTGAAAGTCATATTGGTTTTGGCCAGGTTCATTGCTCTTCTCTTACCATCAAAACAAATCATGCTAAAGACAAAAACCTGATCTTCGTTTCTGATTCCATCATTTACAATAAAGAAAAGCTGGCAGAAATTCTACAATTAAACCAAAGAGAAATAACAGATGATGAGATCATTCTTAAATCGTATGAAAAGTGGAACGAGAAATGCGTTGAATATTTAATTGGAGACTTTTCTTTTGCCATATGGAATTTAGAAGCAAAGGAACTCTTCTGTGCCAGAGATCATTTAGGCGTTAAGCCTTTTCATTATTATAAAGATGAAAACTGCTTTGTCTTCTCAACAGACATTGCCAGTATTTTGGAACAAGATGATTTGAATTTTAGTTTGGATGACCAACAAGTTGCCGATACCATTTCCATCATTAAATCGGAGAAATTCAGAACTACTTACAATGAAATTAAAAAATTACCGCCTGCTCATACCTTAATCATAAAAAATAATAAAATTGAAATAAAGCAGTATTGGGAATTAAAACCAAAAAAAAGTCTTCAAAAAAAGGATGCTGAAATAATTTCAGAATTCAAAAGAATATTGATAGAGTCCGTTCGATGCAGAATAAGAGAGAACCAAGTCATTGGTTCTGAACTAAGTGGAGGAGTTGATTCTTCAACAGTTACAGCAATAGCCTCAAGCATGATTCCCATCAAGACATTTTCTCATGTGCTGCCAGATCGTTTAATTGGGAAAATTCATCCTTTCAAAGATGAGCGCGGCTTTATAAATCTTTTAGGAGATTATTGTAAAATAACGGATCGTCATTTTATAAAG
>PKTC01000253.1 GCA_002869305.1 Marinilabiliales bacterium | reverse complement strand
CAGCAGACACCAAATCTCCTCCAACGGAAATCATATCTACAAATTGGTGAACTGAAATATAATATGTCTTTTTTTCAGGTAATTTTACTTTTAAAGAAGATGGAAGCCAGGAGCAGCAAATCATTCAAGAAAATAGAAGGTATGTATACCTGGGCTCTAGAATGCATTTTTTTAGATCGCTGTGGGCCAATGAACTGCACAGCAATAATTTTAGAATTATCGAGTCAGAAAACAAACGCGTAAAATACAAAGACATCGTTGTTGAGGACGAAGAGAGAAATAAGTACTTAAAATACAAAGGAAGCCTAAGGGTTTATTATTACGAAATAGAATCTAAACTGGTAGTATACGGATTGGTTCTTTTTGAGAAAAATGGCAATTTCGATCCTTCAGGAATTAAGTGGACAGGATCTATGGCCGGCAGACGTATTGCCGATTGGCTCCCTCTGGATTATGAATTGAATAAATAGTAGTAGAATTATGAAATCAAAATTACACATACTTTGTTGCAGTATATTCTTGTTAACTTTTAGCTTTAGCCAGGCAAAGGATTATCCAGATCAAAGAAATTATTCAAATTTTATAATAAACCTCGAACTTGATCCGGTACAAAAACTTATTTCGGTTGAGGGAATTTTAGAGTACCTTGTGTTTGATGATAGCCTTACCGATTTTAGTTTCAATCTTCACAAACAATTTAACATTGAATATTTCAAAATAGATGATTCTGACCTTTTTCAGATCGACAGCTCAGTTACACCGGTACGATGGCAACCCGAGGCAGTTAAGATAGTTACCAGGGGAACTAAGGTATACCGCAAAGGAGATCTTGCCAACATCAAATTTTCATATTCAGGAAGGATTACAGACTGGCCTTCATGGAGCGCGAATGTCGTGGATAAAGAATGGGTTGAGATGGGACTGTATTTTCCGTGGTACCCGGAATTTGGCGAGAAATTTACCTATGAATTATCGGTTGGAATTGATCCAGCCTACCATGTATTTGCATTAGGTGAGCAATCCGAAAAGTCAAAAAGAATCATCTTCAAAAACCTTAATCCGGTTACTGATCTTATAGTATGTGCTTCGAAAGACCTGAGCATATCGGAACTTGTCGAAGATGACTATTCCTTAAAAATGGTAAATACAGGCTTGCAAGAGGAAACCATCGATTTAATGCAATCGGATATAGCACAAATTCTTAAAAATTATTCACAGTGGTTTGGCTCTAAAGAAAAGCTCGGTTTTAGCCTTGTGATCTCAAAGAGAGAAAAGGGAGGTGGATATGTTCGGGAAAGTGCTATATGCCTGGGAGGCTTAAAAGACTCTACTTATTTATCACAACAAAATAAATACATTCGCTACTTAAGTCACGAGATAGCGCACTTGTGGTGGTTTGGTGCGGAGCACAACTGGGAAGACTGGCTCAATGAAAGTTTTGCCGAGTACAGCGCAATGATGATGATTCGTGAAATAGCAGGCGTTGAGGAGTTCAACTCTATGATTCAGAAGAAGATACAGGAAAGCCAGAATACTGTAGCTGTATGGGGAATGGATAGGAATAATCCGGATGCACAGAAAGTATTGTATAGTAAAGGACCCATATTATTAAAAGAACTGGAAGATAAAATTGGGAAAGAAAAATTCATAGCTCTTTGCAGAAAAAGAGTAGAAAACGAAATTAATACAAGCGAAGGTTTCCTAACACTGTTGCGAAATAATGAAAGCCAGGAAATAGAAGATTGGTTTCGCGAAGCATTAAAAAGATAAAATGGAACGACTATACACCGACGATAAAATATTTACCGGCCAAAACTTTAAAGAGGATTACTTGCCAAAAGGTGAGTACGAAAACTGCACATTCAGCAATTGTGATTTTTCCGAGAGTGATATCTCCGAAATTATATTTTCCGATTGTGATTTTAATTCCTGTAACTTAAGCATGGCTGCGATCACACAAACCAGTTTCCAGGATGTTCGCTTCAAAGATTGCAAAATGCTGGGTTTACATTTCGACGAATGCAACCCCTTTGGATTATCGTTTCGATTCGAAAATTGCATGCTCCAGCATTCCATTTTTTATCAACTGAAGTTAAAGAAGACAGGTTTTAAAAATTCGCAACTCCACGAGGTAGATTTTACCGACAGCGATTTAACGCAGGCCATTTTCGACAACTGCGACTTATCAGGAGCCATTTTTGAAAATACGATTCTTGAAAAGGCCGATTTTAGAACGGCTTTTAACTTCTCCATTGATCCCGAGAATAACAGAATAAAAATGGCAAAATTCTCACAGCCTGGACTTTCTGGATTATTGCACAAATACCAAATCCAGGTTGATTAGTTATAATTGGCTGTAAATTAAACAATTTGTTCCTATGTT
>PKTC01000077.1 GCA_002869305.1 Marinilabiliales bacterium | reverse complement strand
ATAATTCCACATTCCAAACCAGCATGTATCGCTTTAATTTCAGGTACTTTTCCCCATTTGTTGTTGTAAACATCTTGCATTGTTTTCAAAATTGGAGAATTTATGTTTGGTTTCCAACCTGGATAAGCACCTTCGTGAACAACCTCTGCTCCTGCCAATTCTAATACGCAACGAATCATGTTTGCTAAATCATCCTTCGCACTATCAACAGAACTTCTTTGTAATGAAGCCAAATTAATATGAGTTTCATCCATTTTAACAATTGCAAGATTAGTTGATGTTTCAACCAGTCCTTCCATTGCATCACTCATGCGAATTACTCCATTAGGAAATCCATAAATTGCTTTAATTAAGTTATTGCTTGTTTTTTCGTCAATAACTTTTGCAGGTATATCTGTTTCTGCAACATTAATAACCAAACTTGGTTCAGTAACTTCTAACTCATTTTTTATAAGTACAGCAAGTTCTTCAAGGATGGTTTTAAATTCACCTACCTGTGAACCAGGAATGGTTACAACAGCAAAACCTTCACGTGGTATAGCATTTCTTAAACTACCCGATTGAATATCAGCTAATCGTAAATCCAAAGATTTATTTGCTGCATACAGCAATCTGTTTAATATTTTATTTGAATTTCCACGTCCCAAAGGAATATCAAGTCCAGAGTGGCCACCTTTTAAACCCTTAACATCAATTCTAAATGCTTTTGAATCTGCAGGAACTTCTTCCTTCACAAAATGAAACTTTGCATTCGTATCAATACCTCCTGCACAACCAATGTATAGTTCACCTTCATCTTCAGAATCGGTATTTATCATGATGTCTGCATTTAAAATACCAGCTTCTAAATTTTCAGCTCCTGTCATCCCAGTTTCTTCATCAATAGTTAGAAGAACCTCAAGAGGTCCATGTTCAACGTCATTTGACTGAAGAACTGCAAGTGCAGATGCAACACCTATTCCATTATCAGCTCCTAATGTAGTGTCTTTTGCTGTTACCCACTCACCATCAACATATGCCTGAATTGGATCTGTTTCAAAGTTATGATCAATATCACTATTCTTTTGAGGTACCATATCGAGGTGACCTTGCACAACAACTGTTTTACGATCTTCATAACCAGCTGTAGCAGGCTTTTTAATAATTACATTACCCACTTTATCAACGATTGTTTCCAATCCAAGATCTTCTCCAAACTTTTTAGCAAACTCAACTGCTTTCTGTTCTTTTTTAGATGGACGCGGTATATCACATAATTGTTGAAATATTCCCCAAACCGCTTTCGGTTCTAAATTGCGAATTTCACTCATTTATAATTCCTCCGTTTTATTGTTTTTATTTAATTATTTAATCAGACTATTTATAATTCAAATTGTTTAAAATATTTTATAAAAAATTTAGCAAGGTCAAATTTAGAAAAAAATACGCTCTTACTAAAGATGAAAAAGATCTAAATGTTTTTTTAACAATTCTTAACAAAAAAGCAAAAGTGTTGATATAACTTTAAAGCAAGTTATACGTCTTATTTTATGAAAATTAGATCACAAAAAATAATTGCATTTTTGAAACAAAAAAGTTTAATTTGTGTTTAAATAATAAGTATGTAGATATTTACATAATTTGTTGTTTGTCAATAAAAACCGAACTAAGTATGAAGAATTTGATGATTAGCATTACTGCAATGTTACTTTTTACAAGTGTAAATATAAAAGCTCAGGAAAGTAAGGTAAAGTGGTATAGCATTGAAGAAGCGATTGAATTAAACAAAAAAGATCAAAGAAAGATCTTTATTGATGTTTACACCGATTGGTGTGGATGGTGTAAAAAAATGGAAGCAACTACTTTTACCAACCCAGAAATTGCTAAAATCCTAAATGAAGAGTATTATGCTGTAAGATTTGATGCAGAAACCAAGGATACGATAAATTTTGCAGGTCAGATTTTTGTAAATGAAGGAGATAGAAGTAGATCGCCACATCAGTTGGCTGTGGCTTTATTACAAGGAAAAATGTCTTATCCTTCGGTAGCATATTTAAATGAAAACAACCAGCTACTTACTTCAGTTCCGGGATATTATACTGCTGATAGACTTGAGCCTATATTAATGTTCTTTGCCGAAGATGCATTTATGTCTAAATCTTTTGAGGAGTATCAGAAAGAATTTAGCAACGGAAATAAAACCAATTAATATTTATAAAATATAAATACAATCCCTCAAAAAATTTGAGGGATTTTTTAATTCTAGTTAATATTTCATATAATTAAACCTTTACTTTAAGTCTAATTTTATACAATGTCTTAACTGGCTTATTCCTTATTATTAACGGAGTCTGTTTTGGTCCACTTTTACCGAGATCAAGAATCAGTTCTTCAAATGTTTTTATTAATTTATCT
>PKTC01000482.1 GCA_002869305.1 Marinilabiliales bacterium | reverse complement strand
ACATATGAATACTCAAAGTATACGACAAGAGGAAGTTCAGAGCTTACAATTAATACAGAGAAGCAGGTGAATTCTAAAATTGATAATGATGCTTTAGATCATGATTATATTAAGCAGTATAGTTTGGGTTACGGAGAAATTTGGTCATTAGTAATACCAAATATCAAAGGAGGACGAATGGGCTATATCGGACAAAACGAAAAAGCGATGGAGGTAGTTAGTCCAAATTACAGACAAACGGTTGCCCAACAGATGTCCTATTGGGGAGAACAACTCTCTTCTGGCGGAACATTTTATTTTGGAGCAAGTATATTTTTATTGTTTCTACTGGGGATGTTTTTCATAAAAGATAAAATGAAGTGGGCGCTGTTCGCTGTATCCTTCTTGGCGGTCTTATTATCATGGAAATATAGTGGTTTAACCGATTGGTTTATTGATAACTTTCCCCTTTTTAATAAATTCAGGGATACAAAAATGATGCTGATTGTCGCTCAGTTATCATTTCCATTATTAGGTTTTGTTTTTGTTAATAACTTGCTTGAGAATCAAATTGACAAAAAGAAATTCTTCTATATCTCAGGTGGTTTAACAGGTTTGTTTTTTCTGTTTTACATTATGCCGTCTGTATGGTTCGACTTTTTTAGTAGAATGGAAGTTGACCAGTTTAATAAGCTTTTAGGTAACTATAAAGGAAACCCAAATGCCATTTCTCAAATTAGAGATTTAAAGTCAGAAATTGTAAATGCCAGAATTGAGATATTTAAGCAAGATGTTTTAAGAAGTTTAATTTTTGTTATTGTAACAGCTGTAATAATTTACTTATTTATAACAAAAAAGCTAAAAAGGAATGCTTTTATAATACTTTTGGGATTGATTATAACAATTGACCTTTGGTTTGTAGATCGCCGGTATTTAAATGACGATAATTTTCAAAGCAAAAGAAAGCTCGAAGTACCTTTCCAAAAAACACAAGCAGATAAGTTTATTTTGCAAGATAAAGACCCAAATTTCAGAGTATTTAACTTAACGGTCGATCCGTTTAGTGATGCAAGCACTTCGTATTATCATAAATCAATTGGAGGTTATCATGGCGCCAAATTAAAAAGATACCAGGAGTTAATTGAGCATCAGATTTCAAAAAACAATATGAGGGTTCTGAATATGCTAAATACAAAATACTTTATTGTTGCCGATAATAATCGGCAGCCATTTGCTCAGGTAAACCCAGAAGCCTTAGGCAATGTATGGTTTGTTGAAGATTACAGAATTGTTCCCAATGCAAATGAAGAGATGCTGGCATTAAATGATTTTAATCCAGGGAGAGAAGCCATTGTTGATAAGAGATTTGAGCGTTTTGTAGAAGGAAAAAGCTTCACAAAAGATACATTATCGGGAATTAGGTTAGATTCTTACAAACCAAACCATTTGACATATTCAGCTAAGTGTAATGAAGAAGAGCTTGCTGTTTTTTCCGAGATTTACTATCCGGAAGGTTGGCAAGCATTTATCGATGGTGTACCAGTAGAGCATTTCAGAGTCAATTACATTTTAAGGGCAATGGTTATTCCACAAGGCGAGCATCAAATTGAATTTAAGTTCGAACCTAGATCATACTATCTTGGGAATAAGGTTTCATTAATAAGTTCTTTAATTTTATTGTTGTTGGTTGCGTTTATATTTGGAAAAGAAATTTACTTGTGGTATAAAAAACAATCAATCAACGATTAATTTGTACCTTTGCACGATTATAAAATACATATGAGTAAAAAAGAAACAAATATTACCAAACGAAGGTTAAGAAGTTCTTACATAACTTCGATTATTAGCATTTCGCTCGTATTATTTTTACTTGGATTACTTGGATTGTTGGTGTTGAATGCCAAGCGATTATCCGATTATGTAAAAGAAAACATAGGTTTTTCTGTAATCCTTAAGGAAAATGTAAAAGAAGTAGACGTTATATTATTACAAAAAAGTCTGGATGCCTCTGAATATGTGAAATCAACTAATTACATTACCAAAGAAGAAGCAGCTGAGGAGCTGCAACAGGAGTTAGGTGAGGATTTTATTAATTTTTTGGGATTTAACCCATTATTAGCTTCCATTGAAGTGCATTTATATGCCGAATATGCAAACCAGGATAGCATAAATTTTATTGAAAAGGATCTTCAGCAGTACGAGCAAATTAAAGAAGTTTTTTATCAAAAATCCCTGGTAAGTTTGGTGAATGAGAATATCCGAAAAATTAGTCTAATTATACTGATTTTTAGTGGGTTATTGTTGTTGGTAGCAATTACATTAATCAATAGCACGATTAGACTGTCTGTTTACTCGAAACGTTTTATTATTAATACTATGCAACTAGTTGGTGCAAACAGAGGATTTATTCGTAGGCCATT
>PKTC01000447.1 GCA_002869305.1 Marinilabiliales bacterium | reverse complement strand
TCGCCATCGCTATTCGATGGATTGATTTTTATTGTTAAATAATTTGAAGAATTCTTGCTTGCAAGGATAAACATAGGATATGGTGAAAAGATAGGAGGTACAGCTCTATATGAATCAACAACTCCAATTATTTTATAATATTTTTCACCAACCAATACTTGTTCACCTATTGGATTTTCATAACCAAGAACAGTAGCAGCAAGCTGGTTTATTACAACTCCTTGATCCAGTTCAGAAGGAAGATCATTGGAAAAGTAGTGCCCTTCTAGCATCGAAATACCAAACACTTTGAGATAGTCTGTTTCCATTCTATATATTGAACCAAGTTCTTCATTGTCTTCATCTTTCCATCCTGTTGTTAAACTTCCCCCCATTTCGGGAATTGCTGATCCCCATGATACTGCTTCTATGGATGGATTTTTTAATAGTTCTTCTTTGACTTTAATCAAATCACCCCAGGATTGCCCCGATATACAAAGTACATTATCCGAATTGTATTTTTTAAAGCTTTCATCATTAAGGAAATTACCGTGTACATTTAGTGCCATCATAAACTGAATGAAAACGATAGATAAAAAGAACTGAACCGAAGTTAAAATGCGTCTTGAATAACCTCTTCCCCCGACATTAAAAGAATTTGCCACAGGTTTCATTAAGTTTACCGGTTTTATGAACGAATAACGCAAGGCTGGATAGATTCCTGACATGATAATGGTGACTATAAGAACACTTGACATTAATAACAGATTCATACTATTTGGTTCGATACTTATATTTGTGTCCATTAATGAATTAAACCATGGTAATGTTAATTTAATAATGATAATTGCCAAATTGAATGCAATTAAAGTTGAAAGGATTGTATCTGTAAGAAACTGAAATATAATGTTTTTGTGTTTAGCTCCATTAACTTTGCGAATTCCAATTTCTTTGGTTCGTGTCGAAAATAGAATATTGGTAAAATTAATATAATTCATGCATATGATGATGGGTACAAAGAAACCACCAATAAGGAAAATGATTAATTTCCCTTTGTTATTTCCGAAAGTTCCTCTCATATGAATTTCTTTGAGAGGAATAATAAATTCTCTTATATTTTTAATATCAACTGGTATTTTAAAAGAAGTCTCAATTTTCTTGTTTAATTCTTCAAAATCATTTCCATTTTTAAGCAATAAATAAATGTCAAAAGATGCATTGGTGTATTCATCAGGATTAACAAAATCTAGTTTTTTTATATTATCGAAAGGAATAATAATTTCGCTCGCAAGGTGAGTATTTGAAGGGAAATTTTGAAATACACCACTGACTATATAAGCTGTTTTTTCTTCATTGATATTTAAAATCATTGATTTTCCTACTGGATCATCTTTTCCAAAGTATCTATGAGCTATTTTTTCAGATATAACTACTGTATGAATATTTTGGGATGGAGAACCTAATAAAAAATGAAGAGTAAATAGATTAAAATAGTTCGAATCAGCAGCGGTTACATAATCTTCATAAAACAGATTTTCTCCAACTCTTACAGCTGTACTCCCTAGTTGTTGTTGTCGACTATATGCTTCAATTTCAGGAAACATGTTTTTGAGTGCTGGTCCTTCAGGTCCGAATACGTTAGGTACCCATTGAATACTTTCAAAATCACCCTTTAAATAAAGTTTACAAATTCTATCGGCTCTAGTATGGCTATTTTCGTAAGTAAGTTCATGATTTGCATATATTATGGCTAAGATTGCAGATGCAAGACCAATAGTAAGCCCTCCAATATTAATGATGGAGACTAATCTATTTTTTAATAAACTTCTCCAGGCAGATATGATATAATTAATAAACATATTTTTTTGTTTTTAAGTTATTATTGAATTAATAAGTAATATCTTTTTCATTTTCTCCCTTTCTAAGAAGTAACCAATCTGCATGCCATTAAGCGTAAAATACAATATATCAATATATTATAAAAGTTAATAATATTATTTCTTTTATATAATGTTAAAAAATCATCCATTGAGTGTCTAATAATCATACACTGATTTTTGTTGATAAATATTTTCTATTTACTTTTGGAATATACAATTTATCAGATGGAAAGCAAGATTTTAATTGTTGATGATAACCCCAGTGTAATAGACTCTTTAGAATTGTTTTTAAAGCGTAAGGTTGATAAGGTTCTATCTATTACTGATCCCAATACAATGATTAAAACACTTCAAAAGGAAAATATTGATGTTGTATTGCTTGATATGAATTTTGATTCTACAGAAAATTTAGGAGAAGAAGGCTTATATTGGTTAAAAGAAATTAAAAAATCTTTTCCCGAACAAGTAGTTATAATGATTACGGCATATGGCGATGTTGAATTGGCTGTAGAAGCATTGCAAATGGGGGCATCCAATTTTATT
>PKTC01000448.1 GCA_002869305.1 Marinilabiliales bacterium | reverse complement strand
TTTACTTAGCATTATCTGAACCTAAGGAAGAGGACAACTGGGATGGATTAACCGGATTTATACATCAGGTTTTATATAATGAGTACTTAAGTAAGCATGAGGAACCAGAAGAAATAGAATATTATTTATGTGGACCTCCTGTTATGAACGATGCTGTGCAAAAACTAATATACGATTTGGGAATACCTGATGAAATGCTTGCATTTGACGATTTCGGATAGAAATTGACTCGATACAAATTAGTTAAGAACCGGTTACACAAAGTTTCCGGTTTTTTTATTCATCAAAATGTCGTTGAACACAATCAAATAAATAAAACTTCTTAACTTAGCCACGATCTAATAATATTTGGACAATGAAACGATATTTACTATTCATCAGCACTATTTTTCTATTTTCATCCTGTAATTTAAACCAAAAAAAAAATACCTATTTAAGTTTTGGAGGGTTTACTCAAGGCACAACATATAGTATAACCTATGAAACAGAAGACAGCTCTAACTACAAAGATGAAATTGAATTATTGTTAGCAGAATTTGACACTTCGCTTTCAACTTATAATCCTGAATCTGTAATCTCAAAAATAAATAGAAATGAATCCAATAGAACTGATTACTATTTAAATACAGTTCTTAAAAAATCAGAAGAAATTTATACTCTCACTAATGGCTCCTTTGATATAACTGTTGCACCATTGGTTAATGCATGGGGATTTGGATTTGAAAATCGTGAGGAAATGACTGAAAGGAAAGTTGATAGCTTGCTTCAGTTTATTGGTTTTGATAAAATTTCTTACAATGATACTATTCTAATTAAAGAAGATCCACGTACAATGCTTGACATGAACGCAATTGCTCAAGGATATTCTGTTGATATTGTAGCTAAATTTCTAGATAATAAGGGAATAACAAACTACTTAGTTGAAATTGGAGGGGAAGTTAAAACCAAAGGATTTAATAAAACTGGCAAAGAATGGAGAATTGGAATAGATAAACCTTTCGATAATAATAATCTACCTGGTGAAAACCTACAAGCAATTATTAACTTATCAAACCACTCGCTTGCTACTTCTGGAAATTATAGAAAGTTTTACGAGAAAGATGGTATTAAATACGCTCATACCATTGATCCTAAAACCGGTTATTCTGTTACACATTCGCTATTGAGTGCTACTGTAATTGCAGACGAATGTATAACTGCAGATGCCTATGCTACTGCATTTATGGTGATAGGATTAGAAAAAGCATATGAACTAGCGATGAAAATACCAAATTTAGAAGCCTACTTCGTTTTTAGTGATGAAAATGGAGATTATCAGGTAAAAATAACACCCGATATGAAAGAACGAATAAAAGAGATAAAATAAAAAGAGCGAATCCATGGATTCGCTCTTTTAAAATTATGAATTAATCATTTATTATTTCTTTTCAAATTCTTGAATCCCTTTATCAAGGAAGTTTTTAAATTTTTCAATATCTTGTTCATATCCTGTAGGTTCTGTCAACATTTCTCCTTCGGTATCAACAAGTACATAATATGGTTGTGAGTTAACACCATACTTGGTTATTTGAAAATCAGCATTTTTCTTACCAACAGTTTTTTTAACTTTTCCGTCATTCTTAGATGTAACCCATTCTGATTCTGGTAATTTTGTTCGTTCATCCACGTATAGAGCAATTATTATATAATCTTCTCTTAGTCTTTGTAAAACTGCAGGATCGGACCAAACTTCATTTTCCATTTTCTTACAATTAGCACAAGAATGTCCTTTAAAGTCTAGTAATACCGGCTTATTCAATTTTTTAGCACAAGCCATTCCTTGTTCCAAATCGAAGTAGCCTTCTAATCCATGAGGTAAATGTAATATATCACCATACTTAGGTTCATCACATAACTCTGTTCTCTTCTGTGAATCCAACATTAGCTGAGTGCCGGTATTTTTTGTCAAATCAAAATTCTGCGTAGTTTTTGAAGGAATTAACGCCGAAACTGCATTTAAGTTTGCTCCAAAAAGCCCAGGTACCAAATAGACTGCAAAGGTGAAAGACGCAATGGCTACAAATAATCTGAATACCCCAACATGTGGTAAATCTGTATCATGAGCAAATTTTATTTTACCCAATAAGTACATTCCCATTAAGAAGAAAATTACAATCCAAATAGCTAAATAAACATCGCGACTTAATATATTGAAATGATATACCTGGTCGATATTTGAAAGGAATTTCATGGAGAACGCCAATATAATAAATCCAAATACAACTTTTACAGAGTTCATCCATCCTCCAGATTTTGGAAGTTTCTTTAATAAACTTGGGAATATTGCTAATAATGTAAATGGTAAAGCAAAGGCCAAACCAAATCCAAACATTACAACCACAGGTTCTAACACTGCACCTGTAGCAGCTTTTACCAGCAAAAATCCAATAATTGGACCCGTACAACTAAATGAAACAATCACAAGGGTAAAAGCCATAAAGAACGAAGCCAGTAAGCCGCCTTTGTCAACCTGACGATCAGCTTTATTTGCTAATCCGGATGGTAATACTATTTCGAATAATCCAAAAAAGGAAAGTGCAAACACAATAAATAATCCAAAGAAAATGAGATTTAACACCCAACTTGAGCTTAATACGGTTGTTAAATCTGCTCCTGCACTTGTTAAGGATACGATTAATCCAACTAAGGTATAAAGCAATACTACTGATATACCAAATATTAATGCCTTTAATATGGTATTGGCTTTAGATGACTCGCCTTGCATAAAAAATGATACTGTCATAGGTATCATTGGAAAAACACAAGGGGTTAAAATTCCGGCAAACCCAAAAACAATAGCCATAAAAAATAGACCCCATAAAGATTTCTTCTCAACCGGTGCCTCATTATCTGCATTGTTATCGCTTAAATCTACCTGAGGACTTAATGCTTCTTTGGCTGCTGCAGCAACAGGTTCTGTGCCTTTAACTCTAAGCTTAAAATCAGGATTAAAATATACACATTTATCTTCCTGACAAACCTGATATTCAATTGAACCGGTAATTGTAAAAGACTCTGCGGTTAGCAACTTTATCTTCTGAACAAATGTTGCGTTGTGGCTAAAATATTTAACTTTCATATTAAACACTTCATCCATTACTTCTTCTGGTTCAGGACTTTCTGTTGGAGTCCCTATTAACTCAAACTTATCTGACTCATCAAAATAAAATGTAGTCCGAACTGGTCCACCTTCTTCAAAATATTGAGAATATAAATGCCAGTTCATATCAATATTTGCTTCGAAAATAATTTCTGCAACTCCTTGTTCTACATTTTTACTTTTATTTTTCCATTTTACAGGATCAACAACTTGTGCAAAAACACTGTACGATAGTACTAATAAAATACTTGTTAATAAGGTTATTCTTTTCATGATTGTCGTTAATTTATACGGACGTCAAATTTAAACATTAAGTATTAAATAAAAAACAGATGCATAACAAACTATATCTAGATAACTAGATATTAACAATCATTAACAAGAAAAGGTTTTTATGAAAAGTGTAGGTAATTAATCTTTTATTATCTCACCATTACTATCGAAGAAATGAAATTCTAGAAGCTGATAGGAGTTTACTGCTTCAATTTTTACTTTTTTCTTAAATTTTAGGAGCCACTTTAATTTTCTTGAAAACAAACCATACTGCAAGTATCCTGCTATAAAAGGATGCACTTTTAGAGTAATACCTTTATAGTTAGCTTCTTTAATTAAGAAACTTAAATAGTTTTCTATATCATCAATAAGCAAAATACTTGGAGTTATCTCGCCAGTTCCCTTACAGCTTGGGCATTTCTCCATAACCTCCAAATTCAACTCAGGTCGAACACGTTGTCTGGTAATTTGCATTAAGCCAAATTTACTTAATGGCAGTATATTGTGTTTTGTTCTGTCAGCAGACATTGCGTCCTTCATCTTCTCATAAACACGCTGCTTATTATCGCCACTATGCATATCAATGAAGTCAACTACAATAATGCCACCCATATCGCGAAGCCTCAGCTGTCTTGCTATTTCATTGGCAGCAGCCAAGTTTACCTCCAAAGCATTGGATTCCTGGTCTTCTCCTAATTTTGATCTGTTACCACTATTTACATCAATAACATGAAAGGCTTCTGTATGCTCAATAATCAAATAAGCACCGCTTTTAAAAGATACAGTTTTCCCAAAAGAAGATTTTATTTGTTTATCAACGCCATAGTGATCAAAAATTGGTTGTTCGCCTTCGAAAAGTTTAACAATCTTACCTTTTTCGGGAGCTATAGTAGCAATGTAATCCTTAAGCTGTCTATAAATGGTATCTTCATTAACAAAAATGTTATTAAAAGATCCATTCAAAACGTCTCTAAGAACCGCTGAAGTCCGGTTTAATTCACTGATTACTAATCTTGGAACATTACCATGAGTAATTTTCTGGAAAGCTGTTTCCCACTTTTCAACCAAACCTCGAAGCTCTGAATCTAAAACAGCTACCTTCTTACCTTCTGCAACCGTTCTAACGATTACACCATAATTCTTTGGTTTAATGCTTTCAACTAACTTCTTTAAGCGTTTCTTTTCGTCGTGAGATTCAATCTTTTGAGATATAGAAACCTTATCTGAAAATGGTATTAGTACCAGGTTTCTACCTGCTATGGAAATTTCTGAGCTTAACCTAGGTCCTTTGGTAGAAATAGGTTCTTTAGCAATTTGTACCAATACCAATTGGCCTGATTTTATAACGTCAGTGATTTTACCATTTTTATCAATATCAGGTTCAATCTTTATTTTTGGTATAGCAGGAGCTTTTCCTTTTCTTGATAAAGAACTCTTAACAAATTTGTTTAAAGTACGAAATTGAGGTCCCAAATCCAGATAATGCAAAAATGCATCTTTATCATAACCAACATCGATAAAAGCTGCGTTAAGTCCTGGCATAATTCGTTTAACTTTTGCCAGATAAATATCTCCAACCGAAAATTGAAGATTTCGTTTTTCGTTATTTAACTCAACAAGCTGCTTATTCTCCAATAAGGCTATGGCTATTTCAGAGGGGGTTACATCAATTACTAGTTCGGTACTCACTTTTCCTTCTTCAGATTTAGTAATAAAACAGTTATATAAAACAATTTAAACCTAAAGAAGATATTACTTCAATAGGTTCAAATTATTAAATTTTGAGGATAAATATCCTATTTCTTCTTGTGACGATTTTTTCTTAAGCGCTTTTTTCGCTTATGAGTTGCCATCTTATGTCTTTTTCTCTTCTTTCCGCTTGGCATAATCTCAATGTATTAAATTAAAACTTAAAACAATTAACGCTTAACGTTATTCTTTACCTTAGTTACAAATCTTTTTGAAGGTTTGAATGAAGGAATAAAATGCTCAGGAATAATTATCGTAGTATTCTTTGAAATATTCCTAGCAGTTTTTTCAGCTCTTTTCTTAACGATAAAGCTACCAAAACCTCTTAAATAAACATTCTTGTCGTTTACTAAAGAATCCTTAATAGTTTCCATGAATGCTTCAACTGTTTTTTGAACAGTTATTTTCTCAATTCCTGTGTTTTTTGAAATTTCGTTAACGATATCTGCTTTTGTCATTTTTTAAAAACTTTAATTATCAATATTTTAGATCATTTACTTATTTAGAACTGCAAATATAAATGATTTCTTTTGATTAATAAAACACAAAACGGTTAAATTTGTCAATTAATTGAAAATTATTTTGTTCGGTAATTATGACAAGCTTTAGCGAAAGCCTTATTGGTTGGTATTCACACAACAAACGAGATCTTCCTTGGAGGGACACAAAAAACCCATATAATATCTGGGTATCAGAGATAATACTGCAACAAACCAGGGTAAATCAAGGGCTTAATTATTATTATCGATTTATTGAAAAATTTCCTGATATACAAACACTAGCAAAATCAGATATCAATGTACTTCTTAAATTATGGCAAGGACTAGGGTATTATTCAAGAGCCAGAAACATGCATGTTACTGCACAAGAGATAACAAAAAACTTAAATAACAAATTCCCTTCTAATTATAATGAGCTTATAAAACTTAAGGGCATTGGAGATTATACAGCCAGTGCTATAGCATCCATATCATTTAACAAACAAACTCCTGTTTTAGATGGTAATGTATTTAGAGTTATGTCCAGGTTATATGGAATTGCTGAATCAACTCAGACATCATCAGGTAAGAAGGTTTTTAAAGAGAAACTATTAGAAATAATTTCAAAAAAAGAACCAGGAACCTTTAATCAGGCTATTATGGAATTTGGCGCACTTCAATGTGTCCCAAATAATCCTAACTGCCAAAACTGCCTATTTATAAAAAGTTGCTTTGCATATAACAATGATATGATCAGGGATTTACCACTTAAGAAACCAAAAATAAATCAGAAAGACAGATATTTTAATTATCTGTTAATTACTCATGGTAATGCCACGTTTGTGGAGCAACGAATGAAAAATGATATTTGGAAACTTCTTTATCAATTTCCTTTAATTGAAACCACTAAGAAAATTTCTCTTGTAGAAATAATGAAAGATAAAAAATGGAAAAGCCTGTTTGGCAGCATTGAACCTGAAATTGATCTTAAAGTATTTGAAAAGAAACATATTCTTTCTCATCAGAAAATACATGCTCAACTTTTTAAATTAAAAATTAACAAGCCAAACGAATATATCTTGAATAATTACAAAATGGTTCAAATAGACGAATTACACACGCTAGGAGTACCTAGGCTTCTGGAAATATTTATAAAACAAATTATCAATTAATTTTGGCTTTGCGTGTTTTTTAAAAATTTATACCTTTACATTTGTATTAACCAATAAATAAAATCTATTATGGGAATCAATAAAGTTATCCTAGTTGGAAATGTAGGTAAAGATCCAGAAGTTAGGCATCTAGATAGTGGAGTTGCCGTAACAACTTTTCCTTTAGCAACAAGTGAAACATACAGGAACAAGGAAGGTCAAAAAGTAACGAATACAGAGTGGCATAATATTGTACTCTGGAGAGGTTTGGCTGAAATTGCAGAAAAGTATGTCAAGAAAGGAAATCCACTTTATATTGAAGGAAAAATCAGAACAAGATCCTGGGACGATAAAGAGGGGAATAAGAGATACACTACAGAAATTATTGCTGATAACATGCAGATGTTAGGTTCTAAACAAAGTGAAGACAACGCTGCTTCTGCCCCGGAAAATAATTCTAGTGTAGATATAGAAAACATTCCTGAAGAAGACGATTTACCATTTTAAACACTAAAACCTAAACCATCGACATTTGGAAAATTCAGAACCATTCCCGGTTATATTTTTGATTGTTACAAGAGTTATCATTAATTCTCTTGACATAATTTCCATTATTAATATTGTAATATCATTTTTCTTGCTTCTTTTATCGGCTATGATTTCAGCAGCTGAAATTGCGTTTTTCAGTTTAAGAGCAGATGAAATTAAAGAAATTGAAAAACAACAAGATATTCGAAGTAGGCTAATTATTAGGCATTTGCATAAGCCGAAAAAATTCCTTGCTACTTTAACTATAGCTAATGGATTTTTTAACGTCTGTATTATAATAGTAATGGGGATTTTACTAAATCATGTATTTGATTTTACACAAAACCCCGCGCTTGGTTTTATTCTACAAATCGCGTTTATTGGAATTATTATTTTATTATTCGGTGATATTTTCCCAAAATTCTATGCAAAGTATAAACCCAAAAAAATTGTACGTATAAGTTCCATCCCAATACTCTTTTTAGATCGATTATTTCATCCTTTTAGTATTTTAATGATCAATACTTCAACGGTAATAGGTAAGAGGCTTGCTAATATTAAACAAAATATAACCATTGATGATCTTTCGCAAGCTTTAAATCTAACAACGCATCAAATTACTGAAGATGAAAACATTTTAAAAGGGATTGTGAAATTTGGAAATATTGACGCCAAAGAAATAATGAAATCACGTGTTGATGTTTTTGCTGTGGAATTGGAAACAAAATTTAAAGAACTTATACATTACATAATAGAATCAGGACATTCCAGAATTCCAGTTTATTCAGAAACATTCGATAATGTGAAAGGGATTTTATTTATTAAAGATCTATTGCCTCATTTTGAGGAAGGTGATGATTTTAAATGGCAATCTTTACTCAGACCTCCTTATTTTGTTCCAGAGAACAAGAAGATTAATGATCTGCTAGAGGAATTTCAATCGAACAAAATACACATGGCTATTGTAATAGATGAATATGGAGGAACATGTGGAATAGTTACATTAGAAGACGTATTGGAAGAAATAGTTGGAGAAATTACAGATGAATCAGATGAAGAAGAAATTATATATTCGCAGGTAAATGAGAACACATATATATTTGAAGGAAAAACTTTACTTAATGACTTTTTAAAAATAGTTTACATTGAAGACGATTTGTTTGATGATGTGAAAGGTGATGCAGACACCATTGCTGGAATCATACTGGAACTGACTGGTGAAATACCTGCAAAAAACAAAAAAATTGACTTTAAAAATCTTACTTTTACCATTGAACTAGTTGACAAAAGAAGGATAAAACAAATCAGGGTTACGATAAACGAATAATCAAATTAAATGTTCAAAGGGAGTAGTTTAACATACATAGGTGTGCTGGTAATATTTGGCTCTATATTTTTTGGAGCTTGCAAGAGAGATTACACTCCAAAGCCCAGAGGATACTTCAGGGTTGATTTACCTGAAAAGAGTTATTCCAAATTTGACACAAACTTCCCTTATAAATTTGATTATCCTACATATACAAAAATAGTTGAAGACCAATCAAAAGCTTCAGAAAAGTATTGGATAAATATTGAGTATCCCCAACTAAACGGGAAAATACATATAAGCTATAAAAGTGTGAACAACAATATTGATCAGATATTGGAAGATACTCGTAAATTAGCATATAAACACACCATTAAAGCAGATGCTATAAACGAGAAGATATTTATCAAACCAGAAAAGAACGTTTATGGGATCTTATATGAAATTGAAGGAAATGCTGCCTCATCTGTGCAGTTTTTCTTAACCGACAGTACCGATCATTATTTAAGAGGAGCCTTATATTTCAATGCTGAGCCTAATAAGGATTCATTAGCACCTATTAAGAAATTTGTGAAAGAAGATATAATTAGATTAATTGAATCATTTGAATGGAAATAATTTAGTTGGAGATGGGATTGATTGTAAGAGAACATTTTAATGAAGATGTGGAATTTGGGATTTGGGAGATCACAGAAGACTATGATACTTTGCGGTCACAATTAACACTTGACGAAAAAGACATTGAAACTGTCGAGAGTTTTAAAAATCATCAGCGAAAGTTAGAGTGGCTAAGCGTAAGAACTCTACTCAAAAACATGTTGGGAAAAGATGGCAAGATCGTGTATGGTCCCGAAAGAAAGCCATATCTGCACAACAACTCATATAATATAAGCATTTCTCACTCCAAAAGTTTTACAGCAATACTTATGAGTAAGAAGAAAAGGGTTGGCTTGGATCTCGAATATATGGCCAATAAAATACTACGAATTGCAGATAAATTTTTACGACCGGAAGAACTTGATCATATCAATAAAGATTTAGAATTATATCATCTTTATTTGCATTGGTGTGCAAAAGAGGCACTTTATAAAATATGCGATAAGGTTGATATTAACTTTGTAACCAATTTAAGCATAGAGCCTTTTAAACCAAAAGACAAAGGAATCATTACAGGAACTGTTAATAATAGTTACATGAACGAAAAGTTTAGCCTGAATTATTTTACAATTAAAAATTACTCTATTGTTTGGTGTTATAAATAAACTTACTCCTTAATCATTTTTTATTATCTTTAGTTATTCAATCTATTTAACCTAATATGATCTCGGAGTTTATACATAAAAGCATAGCAAATAATAAAAAAATATTTGCACTTCTTATTGACCCTGATAAACATACTAGTCAAACTTTACACCAATTAAGTAAAAATGCTCAGGAATCTAGTGTTGACCTAATCCTCGTTGGAGGAAGTCTTCTAAATAACGATATTGATTCTTCGATTGAAATCATTAAAAAAAATACATCTATACCAACTCTCCTTTTCCCAGGAAATTTATTGCAAATATCCAACAAAGCAGATGGTATATTGCTTTTGTCCTTGATCTCTGGACGCAACCCTGATCTTTTAATAGGAAATCATGTCATTGCATCTTCTCATATTAAACGAAGCCAGTTAGAGGTTTTACCAACCGGTTATATTTTAATTGAAGGTGGCAAATCTACGTCTGTTGAATATATGAGTAACACAAAACCAATCCCATCAGACAAAACTGATATTGCCGTTGCCACGGCAATTGCTGGTGAAATGCTAGGTTTAAGATATATCTATCTTGAAGCTGGAAGTGGGGCATATAACTCTGTTAATACGAATATGATAAGAAGAGTAAAAGAGAATATTAACATTCCTCTCATTGTAGGTGGCGGTTTTAAAACAGAGGCTGAAATTATACAATCAGCAAATTCTGGCGCTGATATTCTAGTTGTTGGTAGCAGTATAGAGCAAAAGCCGGAGTTGCTGCCAGAACTTGTAAAAGCCTGCCATCAATAATAAATCTGATATTTAGAATCTTTTAAGAAATATCCTATATTTTGCTTCGTTTTGATTAAACCCTGGCGATTTTTTGTCGTCTATTACCTAAAGAAGTAGCTATTCTAAAATAAAGTAGATGAATAACGAAAACATAAAACGAGTGCATCAAGAATTAATTGGTGAAGTATGGAAACCATTGCAAATAGAAGGAATGGCTGAAAATGAAAAATATGATATTTCTAACTACGGAAGAATTAAGAGTTATAAGGTTAATAAGACAGAAGGATCCATTATTAAAGGATCTGCGTTAAAAGGATATAAAATCTTAAATATAAAACTTGGTACCGAAAAAAGAACCACAAAATATGTCCATAAATTGGTTGCAGAAACATTTATGCTCAGGGATAATAACTTGCAGAAATATGTAATCCATCTTGATTTTGATAAAAACAATAACCATGTTGATAATTTGAAGTGGGTTACTCAGGATACTATGTTTGCGCATCAGAAAATAAATCCTAACTATAAACGTGGAGCCATTAACTATGCAAAGCTAACTGAAACTGATGTGATTCGTTTAAAGAAAAAGCTTAAAAGAGGAAAAAATAAATTATACAAGCTTGCCAAAGAGTTTGGCATAACCCATACGCAGTTGAACCGAATTCGGAAAGGTGAAAACTGGGGTCATGTAAAAATTGATTAATTCATTTCAAGTATAAGGTTACCAGTAACCTTCGCTAGCTAATCTCATCAAGGGTGCTTCTTTAAAATTTAGGATTCAACAAAGAAATTTTATATTAAGTAAACAAACTTCTTTTTGGGATTAGCTTTTAATTTTTTTCGAATAATTTTTTGTATCTTGGGTTTTAAATTTTAATCCAGCACTCATGAAAAAACCTATTCGTTATTTGCTTATGCTTCTTATCTTAAGCATAGGTTACTCACAGAATTATGTTATAGCCCAAGAGCACGAAGAAGAAAAAACAGAAACGACCATTCATCAAGAACATGGAGACACTGAAAAGGCAATCCAACATGAGGATCATCCTGATGAACACGGAGAAAAATCAAGCCATGGGGGAGATATGAGTCCATTATTCTTTTTAATTATTGCTTTGTTGATAGGTGCTGGTACACGGCATTTTCTGAAAAAAAGTCCTCTTCCTTATACTGTTTCATTGCTTCTTATAGGTTTAATATTAGGTGCTTTGACTAGACTAGGTTATTTTGGCGAATGGCACATTCTTGGATTAAAGTTGAATGCATCATTTCTGAGCGATTCTGTCAACTGGGCAGGGAAGATTGACCCTCACCTTATTCTTTATATTTTCTTGCCGACCCTTATTTTTGAGGCAGCTTTTGCAATGGATGTGCACACCTTTAAGAAATCTGCCGCAAATGCTTTTATTCTCGCAGTGCCTGGTATTATTGTAGCATTAATCTTAACAGCTCTAATTGTTTTAGGAATTAAGGCTTTAGGTATTGGACTAACAACTTGGACCTGGTCTATTGCATTGCTTTTTGGTACTGTAATAAGTGCAACAGACCCAGTTGCAGTTGTTTCTCTTCTAAAAGAGCTTGGCGCAAGTAAAAAATTAGGAACACTTGTTGAGGGGGAATCCATGTTAAATGATGGAACAGCCATTGTAATATTTATGGTGCTTCTGCTTGGCATCACAGGAACAGCTTCAGATGCCTCACCTATAGTCGAATTCTTTAGAGTTGCTGTTGGTGGCACTTTAGTAGGTTTAGTTGTAGGTTATATTATTATTGCATGGGTGAAAAAGGTATTTAATGATGCTCTTGTTGAAATTACTGTAATTGTTGCTGCTGCATATATGACTTTTTACATTGCAGAGCATTTCTTACATGTATCAGGTGTTTTAGGATTAGTTTCACTTGGTTTATTAATGGCAAGTGTTGGAAGGACCAGAATTAGCCCTGAGGTTGAGCATTTTTTGCATGAGTTTTGGGAACTATTTGCTTTTATTGCAAATACATTAATTTTCTTAATTGTAGGTGTAGTCATTTCTAACAATATTGTGTTCACTGCCAACGATTTTATTATTCTACTTATATTATATGTTGGAATTCACGTTGTTCGTGCAATTGTAATTACACTATTTTTCCCAGTAATGAAAAAAGCCGGGTATGGATTATCTAGAAAAAATGCTTATGTATTATGGTGGGGAGCTTTACGTGGGGCTATTGGTTTGGCTTTAGCGCTTATAGTAGCTGGTGAAGAGTCCATTAATAGCCAAATTCGAGACCAATTTCTATTCTATACAGCAGGTATTGTTACACTTACTCTAGTAGTTAATGCAACAACCATAAAAGCTCTTCTTAATATGTTGGGTTTAACTAGAATTCCTCCAGCAAAACAAAAGATGATTTTAAATTCCAGAAATTACTTAAGATCTGCCTCTGAAAATTCAATGGAGAAGCTAAAAAATGATAGATTTCTTGGTAGAGCAAATTGGGAAAGCGTAGAATTATATTTACAAGAACAACCTGATAATGTAGAGATCATTTTAGAAGAAGGTAAATTTGCTAACTTGTATGAAGCAAGACGTCGCGTACTAGAAAAAGAAAAGAGTAGTTATTGGAACCAATTTAAAGAGGGTTTGTTAGGCCCTATAGCTGTTCGGAATTTGACTGATGCCATTAACGAAATAATCGATTCAGAAGGAAAGATCTCTTTATCAGACAGGAAAGATCTGGAGCAATTATGGCATACACCGAAGTTTCTTACAAAACTTCAATAATTACCTATTCTAAATAAGCTCTCCCAAAGATTCTTTGTAGAAAGATTAGCAAACAGCTACGATGCAGCCCGAGGATTTGTTGAAGCGCAGTATGAAACATTAAAACTAGCCGAAAGTATGGCTATTAGCTCAGATACTAAGGAACTTACTATTGATCAGGATTTAGCATTAATTGAAAGTGAAATCAATGAAAACAGAATTCACGGATTAACATTCTTAAGAAATTTAAAGAATACTTTCCCTGAAATTTATGACTCTATTGCTACACGTCAGGCGATTCGCACGAACTTAAATAGTGAATTAAAAATTGTAGAAAGACTTCAAAAGAAAGGACAAATAGGTTCTGATGAAGCACATAAAATGATAGACAGTATAGAAAAAAGAATGAAGAAACTGGTTGATTCTCCGCCAGAAATTAAACCTCCTGAAAAAGCTAAACTATTGGAAGAAATAACCTGGCTTAAGGAACTTGATAAAACTTCCTTTAATAAAGTTGTTAATTTATTTCAGCACAGAAACTATGCTGTGGGTGAAAAAATTATAAAAGAACACGGTCAGGTTGATGGATTATATGTAGTTGCAAGAGGATCAGTAAAAGTGACCATAAATAAAAAACTTATCGATATTCTCGGCAAAGGAAGTGTTATCGGAGAAATAGCTGTTCTTACAAATATTCCAAGAACTGCAACTGTAACTGCAGAATCTCCTGTTACTGTTCTAAGATTAACTTCTGTTAGCATGCAACATGTTATCCACGATAATCATACACTTGAGGATAAATTATGGCAAATTGCAGCTCCAAGATTAGCAGAGAACATTCTTTCAGAAATCACCCCTTATAGTAAAATGCAACATTCCGATATTTTAAAAATGTTATCGAAAGGTGAATTGATTTTAGCTAAAAAAGTTCGAAACATTGATTTAAAAGATAAGACAGGAATCCTAATAACGGGGAAGGCTATAAAATCGGATGATGAAAATGTTGAAGCGCCATGTTTAATAGATGATAAATCTATTACTTTGAGTCGAGACAGTCGTTTGTTCCTATTTACCTATAATAAATAGGGCATTAAACAGATTATTGTGATTGCTAAAATTATTTTTATTTTTCTATAAAATTTCTCTTATATGGAATTTAAATAGCAAGTAAAGATTAAAAACCTTTATTTTTTACTTTCGCTGTTTACTCTGATATTTCTAAAATTGGTTTTCCAATTGAAGCGTTTGGAGAAGTAATGTTTAGTATCCAAGATATTGTTGGAGCAATATCAATCACTTCTGTTGGTCTATCTATTCGTGAATTCTTAATTCCCCATCCAAACCAAATTAAAGGCACATGTGTGTCGTAATTATATCCTGAGCCTGATTTAGTAACATAACCATTTTTTTCAATCCATCCAGGTTCTAGATTAATAATTACATCACCAGAGCGTTTTTGATGAAAACTATTCTGTATTTTTTGATTAATGCCGGATTCGAAATTAGTTGCATTGATTGTTGTAGCAGGGAGAGCATTCGCAACTCCATTAAATTGAACCATGAAATTAGCTACTATATTTTGTATTTCCGATAAATCAACTCC
>PKTC01000449.1 GCA_002869305.1 Marinilabiliales bacterium | reverse complement strand
ATGCATAGTATAAAAGATGCAAAAGGAGGTATGATTAAAAAAAGACCTTTGAAATGATGATTAAATGTTGCTTGACCAGAATGTTTTAGCGTTCATATACCATGTAAAATGTTCCTTAAAGGGCAGTTAGGTAAGGGCACAGGTCTATTTCTGTAAACAGAAAAAGGGATATCCTACAATAAATGGAAACTTTGGCTGCAACACATATGTGTTTTCATTTTGCTAATGACCAAGTTAAATCTTTATCTAATAGATAAATAAATGGTGACGCTGATGGAAGCTCCGATTCAATGGCAACTTTATAAATGATTAAAAACAATAGCTAAAAAAAGAGGCAGCCTAAAATGGTCTGCCTCTATCTTATGTTTTTTATAAATTTATAATTTTTCTACCGCCATCAATGGTTTACCTTTTGTTATCATCGTAGCATCATCAACCAGGATTTTAACAATTTTGCATTTAAATGGAGCTTCAATTTCATTGAAAAGTTTCATAGCCTCCAAAATGCATATCGGATCGCCTTCCTTCACAACGGTACCTTCTTCCACAAAAGGTGGCTTATCTGCTGATGGTGATCGATAAAAAGTTCCAGCCATTACAGCATCTATGGTATCTTTATATTCTTGAGAACTATTTTCAACAGGTTTTTCAATTGTCTCGTTTTCCCTAACCTCATCATGAATTTCTGGATGAGTTGCTTCAACCATCGGTTCAGAAATTACATGTCCTTTTGCACTTCCATTTCCAGAACGCATAGATAAATTAAAATCTCCTTTTCTGATTACAAGTTCACTTAACTGCATCTTAGCTGCTTTTTCAAGAATGGTATTCATTCCGTCGTAATCTTCAGGATGTAGCATAGGATCTGCATTACCTGACATACTGGATTTAACTTGTACTTTTTCTTCCTCAGGTTTTGGGGTAATAGCTTCTAGCTCTATGTCAGCTGGAGTTTTTGGTCTTTTGTCGTCTGCTAATGCTCTCCACTTGAAATATTCCATAGAAACTTCAGGGAATAGGCAATACGATAAAATATCTTCTTCACTTTCAATTAGTTTTGGGTCTGCAACATTCTTTGTTGCAGTTGGAAGAATTGGTTTTAAATCATCAGCAGGACGGTGATCAATTGGCTTTTCTTTACCTAATATTTGTTTAATAAATTTTGGATCGATAGGTGCAGGTGGGCGACCATACATTCCTTTTACATAATTCTTTACCTCTTGAGGAACTACCTTATAACGCTCTCCTGTTAATACGTTCATTACGGCCTGAGTTCCTACTATCTGACTTGTAGGTGTAACTAATGGTGGGTAACCCAAATCTTTCCTTACTCTTGTAACTTCTTCAAGTGCTTCGTTTAGTTTTTCGCTTGCCCCTTGCTGTTCTAACTGCGAACGGAAATTGGAGATCATTCCGCCAGGAATCTGGTGTACTAAAATCTCAGAATCAATAATTGGTTCGTAACCACGTCCTTTTGAACGTTTAGGAGTTAAGTCAGCAAAGTACTTATTTACTTTTCTTAGGGCATCAATATCTAAATTAACATCGAATTCGGTTTCATCAAAAATGGCATGTATGGTTTCTACAGGAGGTTGGGATGAAAATCCAGCCATAGATGATATGGCACAATCAACGGCTCCTGCACCCGCTCTTACTCCCTCGAGGTAAGCAGAATCTGCCATTCCGCTTGTTGCGTGACAGTGAACCTGAATAGGAATATCAAGTTCTTTCTTTAAAGCAGAAACCAGTTTATACGACATGGTTGGTGACAATAATCCGGCCATATCCTTAATACACAATGAATCAATTCCCATTTGAACCTGTTCTTTTGCATCGCTCACATATTTTTCGATGGTATGAACAGGACTTATAGTATATGATAAAGAACCTTGAGCATGAGCACCATGTTTTTTCACAGCTTTAATAGCAGCTTCTAAATTTCTAGAGTCATTTAAAGCATCAAATATTCTAAAGATATCAACTCCATTTTGATGTGCTGTTTCAACAAATCGATCTACTAAATCATCGGGGTAATTTTTATATCCAACAATGTTCTGACCTCTGAGCAGCATTTGAAGTGGTGTGTTTTTAGCTCTAGCCTTTATTTGACGTAAACGGTCCCAGGGATTTTCTCGTAAAAACCTTAAACATACATCAAAGGTTGCTCCACCCCATACTTCAAGTGAGTAATATCCAACCTGATCAATGGTGTCAATAATATCAATGATGTCTGATGTGCGCATTCGTGTTGCCCAAAGCGACTGGTGTCCGTCTCTTAAGGTAGTGTCGGTTATTCTTAGCGTATTTTTTTTCATGGTGTTTTCAAATTATTTATTTACTGTGAATTTTCCCATTGCTGAGAATTTTTCAAATCGGCTTTGAATTAATTCATCAATAGATAATTTTTGCAAGGGTTTAATATTTTTAAGAATTGAGGTTTTAATTGATTCAGCAACTGTTTTTACATCAGTATGTGCTCCTTCACCCGGTTCTTCTATAATTTCGTCAATAATACCGTGCTTTAAAAGTGGCTTTGCTGTAATGTTCATAGCTTCGGCGGCATCAGGAGCAAAAGCAGCATCGCGCCATAATATCGAAGCACAACCTTCGGGTGAAATTACAGAATAAATTGCATTTGACAACATTAAAATTCTGTCACCAACACCAATCCCCAAGGCACCTCCACTTCCACCTTCTCCAATTACCACACAAACAATAGGCACTTCAATAGAAGCCATTTCTGTAAGATTTTTGGCAATGGCTTCTGCTTGTCCACGCTCTTCTGCTTCTAGTCCGGGGAACGCTCCAGGAGTATCAATAAAAGTAACAACAGGGATATTAAATCGCTGAGCTAATTTCATTAAACGCAAAGCTTTTCTGTAACCATCTGGCTTGGCCATACCAAAATTTCGCTCAATGTTTTCATTGGTCTTTTTACCCTTGTTATGCCCTATGAGCATTATTTTCTGACCTCCAATTTCTGCGAAACCTCCTATCATTGCTTTGTCGTCGGAAAAGTATCTGTCGCCATGCAATTCAACAAAGTTTTCAACTATATGTGAAATATAATCTTGTAAAATTGGTCTTTTTGGATGTCTACTTACCTGAACAATATTCCAGGAAGCATTTTCTTTCTTATTTTTTTTCTTCATTTCATCCACCTTTGGTTCATCCATTACTATATTATCAATTTCTTGTCCCATAACGTTTTATTTTAACAATATGAATTAGGGATTTTTTGGATTATCTGTTATAGTAGCTTAAAACATTGGTTAAATAATCCTTTAAATCTTTTCTATTTACAATGGAATCTACAAATCCATGTTCGCGAAGATATTCTGCTGTTTGAAAATCATCTGGTAGATTTTCTCCGATGGTTTGTTCAATAACCCGGCGTCCTGCAAAAGCAATAAGAGCTCCAGGTTCTGAGACATTGATGTCGCCCATCATGGCATAACTAGCAGAAACACCTCCCGTTGTTGGGTTGGTTAATACAGATACGTATGGAATATTTTTACGGTTTAAACGAGCCACGCCGGCACATGTTTTTGCCATTTGCATTAAAGACAAAGCTCCTTCTTGCATCCTTGCTCCTCCGGAAGCTGAAAAAACGATATACGGCAAATTATGATCGTGTGCATAGTTTGCAGCTTGAAGTATTTTCTCTCCTGTTCCGCTGCCTAAACTTCCTCCTAAAAACCTGAAATCCATAACGGCAATTACTACAGGAATTCCGTTCATCTTTCCATGTCCTGTAACAACGGACTCAGATATCCCGGTTTTTTTTATATTAGCTTCATACTTATCCTTGTAGCTTCCTTTCAAATCTACAAAGTTAAGAGAATCCTTTGGGCTTATATTATCAAATAATTCTTTAAAACTGCCTTTGTCGAAAAGTAAATTGATTCTTTCATATGAAGTTATAGCTCCATGATAATTGCAACTTGGGCAAACATTTAAATTCTTTTTCCACTCATCAGCATAAATGTGAGAACCACATTTTTTGCATTTTACCCAAAGATCTTTTTTTGTTTTTTTTCTTTCTGTTATAGCTTCGCTAAACCATGCCATCTCTTTGGTCTCCCCTATTTTAATTATACATTTAATTATACCTAATAACGTAAATCCATTTCAGTGAAAGACAAACACTCAAATAAATAGTTTGGCAAAATACTCAATTTTATAAAAAAATGCTACTTAAATGGCAAATATTATTAGTCCTTAAAGCAGCCAATTACAATCAAAATTTGCAATAAAACCTTTAATATTAGAGATATAAACCTACGGAGTTAATAAACAATCATTGTATAATTATAATTGATATTTATTAAACTAAATCAGTTTTAGATAATCAAAAAGAAATGATAATATTGTAAAGCTAATAGTAAATATCTATAATAATTATAAAAATTTATTCCTATGAAAAAGTTTCTAGTGTTCATAATGATATGCATGGCTGCTAATCGATTTGCAATAGCAGACGAAGGAATGTGGCTTCCGTTTTTGCTTAACCAGGTAAATATGGAAAAAATGCAGGAAATGGGCTTACAACTCTCAGCTAAAGAAATTTATAATATTAATGAATCGAGTTTAAAAGATGCAATTGTAATCTTTGGAGGAGGTTGTACAGGAGAGATCATTTCAGATCAGGGATTGCTATTGACCAATATGCACTGTGGATATCGTCAGGTTCAATCACATTCTACGGTCGAACATGATTATCTTAAAAATGGATTCTGGGCCGAGGAGTTGAATGATGAACTACCAAATCCAGGTTTAAACGTAAAGTTTCTTGTTCGCGTTGAAGATATTTCTGAAAAAGTAAATAATCAGCTTTCAGATGATATGAGTGAAAATGAAAGAAGTGAAAAAATCAAAATTTTAGGAGAAGAATTATCTCATAAAATGGTTGAAGGAACACAATATCAATCTGTGTTTAAATCATATTATGGAGGGAATCAGTTTTATATTTTAATTTATGAAACATATAGTGATGTGCGGTTGGTTGCTAATCCTCCAGTGTCAATCGGAGATTTTGGCAGTTTAACTGATAATTGGATGTGGCCAAGGCACAAAGCCGATTTTTCCATGTTTAGAGTTTATACTGGCCCTGATGGTAAGCCTGCTGAATATTCACCAGATAACATACCATTAAAACCTAAGCATCATTTGCCGATTTCGTTAAAGGGAGTACAACCTGACGATTTTGCAATGATATTAGGCAACCCGGGTTCTACAGATCGATTTATGACTACATTCGGAATTAAGGAGTTAATGGATTTTGATCATCCCAACAGAATAAAAATCCGAGGAGCAAAACTGGAAATTATGAACGAAACCATGGCCAAAAGTCCAGCACATAGAATTATGTATGCTGCCAAATATAAAGGAGCAAGCAATTATTGGAAATATTCAATAGCACAAATGGCGGGTTTTGAACGCAACCATGTATTGGAACAACGCAAAAAGTTAGAAAAAGATTTTATTAAATGGGTTTCACAAGATGCGAACCGAATAGATAAATATGGGGAAACCTTAAAGCTAATTAAAGAGGGTTATGAGTCGAGAAAGGAATTTAAAAATGCAAGCCAGTATATTAGCGAAACCATGCGACGTGGACCTGAAACTATTGGATTTGCGCATAGGGCGAATGAATTATATAATGAGCTAAATAAAAATAAGAAAAGCCAGGACATAGAAAAATTAAATGCTTTAAACGAAGAGCTAGCAAATTATGGAAAGAAATATTATCGAGATTATCTAAAAGAAACGGATCAAAAGATTGCTACGGCATTATTTCAAATATTAAAAGATGATTTGGACGGAAAGTTTTATCCCGAGTATTTTATAATGGCAATGAAGGAATATGATGGGAATGTAAAGAAATTTGTGGATAATCTTTATAATCAATCAATTTTCGCTAATGAAGAAGCGTTTAATGACTTTATTAAAAAGCCTAAAGCTGATGTTTTAGCCCAGGATGCACTTTTTCAATTGGCAATGTCAGTTGAAGCTAAATACAATGATTTATATGCTCAATCAAAAAATTATGATGAGCAGTTGTTAAAAGGTCATCGCTTATTTGTTAAAGGAGTTATGGAAATGGAAAAAGATGGTAATTTCTATCCTGATGCAAATTTTACCATGCGACTTACGTATGGCAAAGTTGGAGGATACAGTCCGAGAGATGCAGTTTACTACAAGCATTATACAACACTGAAAGGTGTTATGGAAAAGGAAGACCCTAACAATTACGAGTTTATTGTTCCGGAAAAACTTAAACAGCTATACATAACTAAAGACTATGGAAGATATGCTTATAATGACGAAATGCATGTGTGCTTTATAACTGACAACGATATTACAGGTGGCAATTCAGGTAGTCCGGTGGTGAATGGTAATGGAGAATTAATTGGTTTAGCTTTCGACAGCAATTGGGAAGGTATGACTGGCGATATTGAATTTGAAGAGGAAATGCAAAAAACAGTTTGTACCGATATTAAATACATTGTTTGGCTTTTAGAAAAGTTTTTAGGAGCTCAGCGAATCGTAGATGAAATGACTTTTGTTGAATAAAAAATGAATTTGATGCTTATTGAAAGAAAGACTTCCTGCGTGCTGGAAGTCTTTCTGTTTTTATTAGGATTACATAAAAGTTATCAAAATAAGCTAATGTTTTATTCTGACTTGCATATTTGTTTTGTACCGATTATGCCTTAACTTGCCATAATCATTAAAACTATATTGGTTATGAAGAAAACAATTATTTTCCTTGTGTTATGGCTTGTTTTAGGCGGATTTTTAAACGCAAATGCACAAAAAAAATTCGAAAAAACAACTGAAAAAGATGGTATTTCATTTTTCTACAAATGGAGACCTTCAGAAATCTTTAAAAAAGATACTCCATTGGCTTTAATTATTAAAATGGAGAACAAAAACGAGTACCCAGTAAAAATTAATTTTCAAGTGAATTATTATTGGGGAATGGATTTAAAAGCTACTAGTAATGTACAGGAGGCTACAATCAAACCAAAAACTACATTTACACATAATTTGAAGAAAAAGGGTTTTGATAACTATACCTTCTCTAATAAAGAGCTAAAAGATGATGACTTTAGTTTTGAGATTGTAAAAATTAATATTGAAAAACTTCCTAAAAAGAAATAATTATGAAAGATTCAGATAAAGTTGGTAGTAAATTTTACATCTGGTTTTTAGCCATATTATTTATTGCTTCGCTTGTGTTTAACATAGTTTTAATCAAAAAAAGCGACCATGGTGAAATAGCAATAGATAGCTTAAGCAAAAAGAATGCTGAAATAGTCCAAAAGTTAAAAACAGCAAAAAATGAGTTAAATAAATTTAAGGGTGTTTCTGCGAAAATGGATGAAATTATTAATGAAGCCAATGCTAAACTTGAAGAAAAAGAAAAAAAGATAAGAGCAGTGTTAAATGATAAAAAATCATTAGAGGCAGATAATCAAAAGTTAATCCAGTAAATAGAATCAATTAAAGAAAAATATGTGGATGCGATTGATTCCTTGTTTGTTGCAAGGCAACTCAATAAATCCTTGAATAACACCATAGATTTAATGTACAACAAAATTGAGGATCTGACTACCAAACTTGGATATGCAAGTAGGTTAAACGTTGAAGGATTAACGGTAACTCCACTAAAGAAATCTTTTGCAAATAAGGAAATGCAAACAGCACTTTCCAAACGTACCCAAAAAATTAAAATTTGTTTCGATGTAATGGATAATAAGGTTGCTGATCCAGGGATGAAAGATATCTATATTAGAATACTTACTCCAGAGGCAGAGGTTTTAACAGAAACAGAAACACCTTTAACATTTAACCATCCGGAATTAAAACAAAGTGTTGTTTATACCATGGTAGAAACAATTAATTTTAAGAATCAGAAAATAAACACATGCGTAAAGTGGCAGGCTACAGAGCAGTACAAACCTGGTTTATATATTGTTGAGATATTTTCAAAAGACAATAAATTAGGAATGACAACCTTTACCCTAAAGTAACGAAGTTAAAATAAAGTAGGTTATAAGCTAGTTCTAACAAAGAATTAGCTTATTTTGCGTTATACATCTATATGATTGATTACGGTTATGAGGGGAAAAAGAATACAAGTTCTTTTGGTTTTAATCTTTGCTTTTCAAACTCTGGTTGCACAGAAAGAATATCGACTTAATAATGTAAAATTCGTTGGGAATAAAGTGTTGTCAAGTGAAAAATTGTTAAAACAAATCAACACACAGCCTAAAAAGCGAATTGAAAAATTATTAATTTGGAAACGTAATCCTGAATTTACAAGCTTTGTATTGGAAAATGATATTAACAGAATAAAAACATTTTATATTAGAAATGGATTTACAAAACCTGAAATAAGCTATAAACTAGATTCGATTAAATTTCATAGGATAAATGTTATCATAAATGTTAATGAGAACGATTATGTAAAAATCAATAGGGTTAAATTAGACATTAAAAATGATACATTGGAGAGCGAAATAACCGATTTAATTAGTTCAAAAATAATTCTTAAACCTGGTGATCGTTTTGTAGACGAAAATGTATTTAATTCAGAGTTTTTTATACAGCAGTATTTTTCAAATAACGGATACCCGTTGGCCAAATCAAATTATCAGATACAACTTTTTAAGGAAGATCTTCTTGCAAATGTAATATTTGACATTTATCCTGGTGCTAAATGCTATATTGGCGAAATTTTCATTCACGGAGATTCTGTTTTACCCAGTAAAATTATTCAAAGAAATCTTAATTTTAATACTGGGGATTTATACAATCAGCAACTAATTGATAAGTCGCAACAACAAATATTCGATACGGATTTATTTCAATATGTTATTATTAGGTCATTAAAAGATAGTATAAAAGAGAATCAAATCCCAATAGAAATATTCGTGCGTGAGCTTCCAAGGTGGATATTTGAAACTGGTTTGGGTTATGGTACTGACTATAGATTACGCTTATCATTGAACGTAATACGATCAAATTTTTTAGGAGGAGCTCGCAAGCTTATATTTAGAGCTAAAACCTCTTTTTATACGCCATATAATTTTGAGCTAAAATTTGTTCAACCTAATTTTTTTATTCAGGATTTAGATTTTATTATAAATCCTTTTTATGTTCAAGAAAGAGAGAAAAGTTATGAAATTGATAGATTAGGAGGGGGTTTAAGCCTACAATATCAGCTTAGTAAAAAAGTTATTACAGTATTAACGTACACCTTTGAAAAGGATTACCTTCTCGAAATATCAGATTTACAGCTAAACTCAAGTGAATTAGAACACAACAAATCGTTGGTTTCATTAGGAACCCGATATAAATCTACTGATAATGTTTTAAATCCAACCAGTGGCACAAAGATGACTGCTAACATATCATATTCCGGTCTTGGCAGTAAAGCAATATTTCATTTTTATAAAATTGATTTTTCATTACAAAACTACTTTCCTTTAAGTTCTGAGACTACTTTAGCAACAAAACTTAAAGCAGGAGTAATGCAAGCAATTCAAAACGACCCAGAAACTCCTATCGAAGATAGATATTTTGCGGGAGGAGCATCATCTTTAAGAGGCTGGGAAAGACACGAAATTTATCCTTTAAATATTGACAGTACAGCAATTGGTGGAAATACACTTTTTGAAGGAAGCATTGAATTGCGTTATCCCATTTATGATATAGTTAGAGGATCATTGTTTGTTGATTTTGGAAACGTTTGGGCAAATTCTTACAGCTACAATTTGGCCTCTTTGCACTATAACCTGGGAGTTGGATTGCATGTTAAAACACCGATTGGCCCGGTTCGATTATATATAGCAACTCCATTCATTAACAATGAATTCGGTTTTCAGTTTTTTATATCAATTGGTTATGCTTTTTAGATTTTAGTTATGATAAAACGACTTATTAAAATATCAATCTTAATCATTGTTTTTATCCTGGTGATCATTGCATATGCAGTTACGCTTTTAAAGTCGGAAGTTTTTAATCCGTTTATTGCAGAAAAAATATCTTTCTACACAAATAAAAACTTGAATGTAAATATGCATATTGGTTTTATCACAGGTGATGTTTTAAAGGAGTTTAGTATTAATGAAATAACCTTGGCTCTTTACGGCGATACTTTAATCTCTTGCGACCAAATAGAAATACGATATGATATAAAACAAGTATGGAAAAAAACTGTTGAAATAAATAAATTACACATTTCAGATATAAATGTATACGCTCAACAAGGAACAGATTCTAGTTGGAATTTTACTGAGATCAAAAATTTTAATCCTTATCATGATACAACTTCCACCGATTTAAAATGGAACATTTCGATGAATGATATTCAAATTGATGGTATCACACTGCTAATTGAGCAATTTGAAAAGAACACATACATGCCTGATTACCTTGAGTCGTCCATAAAATTGCAGGCTTATTACAAGGATCATTCTCTAAATGCAATAATTGATACACTAAGATTGTTTGCACAAAATCCGGAGATTGAAATTCTTCAATTGCAAGGTTCATTTAATTTTACTAATCAGACTATAAGTTGGGATCAATTTTTTGCTGAAATAAACGAAACGATTATACAATCACAGGGCAAGGCAAATATTGACAGTATAACTATTTCGCCATCTTGGATAAAATTTGAACCACTCAATGTAGAGAATCTTAGTACCTTTTTCCCTGAAATTGAACTTTATGGAACTCCAGATATTCTAATAGATTTAACGGGAAGCGAAAAAAGATATGATTTTAATCTGATATTAAAGGAAAATCAGCAAAGAGTTCAGGTAAAAGCTTTACTCGAAAACTTGAATCAAAATCCTACTTACGAATTGTCATTAGATGTTGAGGGTTTAGATGGACAATACTGGACACAAGATGAGCAGCTAAAATCTTCTGTAAAAGGAAATTTTATAGCCAAAGGACAGGGCTTTGATTTTAAGAAAAATCGATTTGAAATACGAGGATATTTTGGAGATATTAAATACGGTGACTATAGTTTAAAAGATTTCATAATTCAAGCATCGAAGAAAGAAGATCAAATATCGGGAAGTTTAAGTTCGAAAACGTGGATTGGGAATCTAAACTTGAAATTTGGATTGCAAAAAATGTTTGGAAAACCAATATATGAACTAAATTGCGACTATAGTAACTTGAACTTAAAGGGGTTACCCGCAATTGATTCAATTGCTACAGATTTAAATGGAAATATTTATTTGGCAGGGCAAGGTAAAACCCATGAAAACTTAAATGCTAAACTAATAGTAAATTCATATAATTCCAAGATTATTGATTACCCCATAAATAATTTTAAGGTCAATGCTATATACAATAAAGGAGATTACGTTTTTGATGGTCTATATATAAATACGCCCTATATAGTTTTGAGCGCCAATGGAAATGGAAACATTTATAAATCAAATAATATTGATTTTGAATTTATTCCCGGAAATATTTATGATTTAATATCGGAATTCGAAATTCCATTGTATAGTATGCAAGGCATTATTAATGGAACTGTAACAGGAGCATTAGATTCAATGAAGGCTATTGTCTCTCTGGACATTTCCGATCTACAGTACGATTCGATTCAAATTCGTGAATTAAAAAGCGATTTCCAGTTGAATCTTATTGATAGTATATACAAGGGTTTTATAAATGTGGATGCTCGTAACCTTCATTATTACGATTTTTCAATAAACTCAGCAAGGCTATCAAATACCTTCTCAAATAATCGAATTAAAACGGATATTTATTTAATTGTTAATGATTCATTAAGTCTTAACTTTCTTGGCAGGATTGAAGGTTTTGAAAACCCTAAAATTTCTGTTGACCAATTAAAACTAAACTATATTAACACTGAGTGGACAAGCAATCATGACTCAATTTACGTTCTCTTAAAGCCGGAATATGCCTACATCAATCGATTTTATATGAATTCCGGAAATCAAAACCTAAACATTCATGGATATTTTACTTTTGAAGGTGATGAAAACATGGATATTCAAATTGAGCATTTCGATTTAGCTCAGGTACCATTTTATATGTTTCTAGATTATCCTGTAAAGGGATTTCTCAGCTCTAGTATTAAAATTAGTGGAACATCAGAAGAACCTGTTATAAAAAGCAATGTGCTGATTAATAATTTGGAGGTAAATCAGTATCCGATAGAGAATCTGATTGCAAATATGATCTACGAAAATGATTTGTTGAGGTATGAAGGAATAGTGAATTCCAATTTACATAGAAACATTAAATCTTCCGCAAGTATTCCCTTACATTTTTCAATAAGTGACGAAACGTATTTGTTGATGGATGATTCGGCATTTCGAGCTTCTGTTCGATTTGATAGTCTCGATATAAAAAAGCTGTATTCATTTTATCCCATTGAAGATATCTCTATACGAGGTTTGGCTTTTGCTAATTTGACCATTAAAAATACAATGAATAATCCAAATTTAAATGGAAATTTTGATATTCTAAATGGAAATTTTGAAAATAAGACTTTTGGAGCTTACTATAAAAACATAGAGCTTAACTCAATAATTAAAGATAATCAGCTAAGTATTCATAAGCTGAACTTACATGCAAATAAAAAAGGAAAGTTAACACTAAATGGGTTTATTAATTTTAAAAGCGAACTAGCGCTTATTCCAAGTGAATTTCAATTTAATATAAAATCGACTAATTTTCAGGCTTTAAAATCGAATAGAGCGGAGTTAAATTTCGATTCGGATATAAAAGCAGAAGGTACTTTTGAGAACCCTAGTTTTAATGGAAATATAACAATTAGTCGCTCAAGATTTAATGCTGATTATTTTGGTAAATACTTAAGTCAAAAAACTGACGATCCAAATCCGCCATTGCTGATTATGGCAATGCAGGACTCTATTCTTGCAGATAAAGATGAAATTTACATAAAACCGGGCACGAAGTTTTCAGGTACTGATTTTTATAGAAATATGATTGGCGAAACAACATTGCAAATTCCTGGCAATACATGGATCAGAGGAAAAGACATGAACTTTGAATTAGATGGAAATTTGCGTCTGATTAAGTCAACTGAAAATTTAGACTTATTTGGAAACTTAAATGTGAAAAGAGGATTCTATAAAATTTACGGAAAGAATTTTACTTTTAACAGAGGCACATTAACGTTTACTGGAGGAAAAGAAATTAATCCGCAATTAAATTTCGCTGTTAATTATAGATTTAGAGACATGGAAAAAGAGCTCCGGAAGCTTAATCTGATAATAACAGGAAGATTAAATGAGCCAGAGTTGGAATTTTTCTTAGATGATGAAAGAATCGAAGAAAAGGATGCTATTGCATATGTGATATTTGGCAAAAGCATTAATCAATTAAGTGAAAGTCAATTAAATAAGTTGTCAGGCAATGATAATTTTGCCTTAAATTTGGCGTTAGATCAATTATCAGATATTTTGAAAGAAACCTTTCAGTTATCAGCAAGGTTAGATGTAATTGAAATTTCTGGAAGTGATAATTGGAAAAACAATAGTGTAACGCTAGGGAAATACATAACCAATAAATTGTATTTAAGCTATGAGCAGTCGTTCTCTTTAGACAAAAAATCGAAGTTCATGGATTCGGAAAAATTAATGCTTGAATATCAACTCATGCGAAATATCATTTTAAAAGCAACCAATCAAAATACTAATTCGGGGTTTGATTTAATATTTAAAAAAACCTGGAAATAGCAGACAAGGTGGCTTTTTTAGCAAAATTAAATAATAAAATATCTGCACTACTTAAAGATTCTTGTCATTATGCTAGGATATACTATTTCCAGGATTTTATAAAAAATAAAGAAATAATACCATAAATTTCTAATCTCCCAAGTAGCATATTTATGGATAGTATTATTTTACCTAAATCTGGCAAAGTGCTATAGTTACCTAATGAGCTAACATTGCCAAAACCTGGGCCGACATTTCCTATTGTTGCAACTGATCCTGTAAACGCTGTAAAATTATCTACATTAAGAAATGTTAAAAGGGCCGTTGAAATAAGTATTATACCTAAATACAAAATAATAAAAATCATTGTATGTAATTCGGTATTATCTGGGACAGCATTACCATCTATTTTCAGAGATATTATTGCTCTTGGGTGTTGAATTTGATTTATTTGCTTTTTTATTGATTTAAAAAAAATAAATATCCTGTCAAATTTTAACCCTCCTGAAGTAGAGCCAATCATGGCGCATTGAATTGTAAAGTAAATCAGTACAATTTGAGTAAAGCCTGGCCAATTTGCAGTATCAACTGTGGCAAATCCGGTAGTTGTTCCAAGTGAAACAACTTGGAATGAAGCATGTCTTAGCGATTCCCACCAAGGGTATATTCCTTCCAAATAAAGTTTAAACGTAACCAGTAAAATACCAACAACTAAAAATGCTATATATGCTTTAAATATTGATGACCGCAATAAATTTTTTTTATTCCCTGTGATGGTATTAAATGTTAATCCAAAATGCACTCCCGATAACACCATAAATATGATAATAATAAGTTCAACAGATATGCTATTGTAGTATGAAACACTAAGGTTTTTTGTTGAAAACCCACCGGTTGCTATAGTGGCAAACGAATGATTAATTGCGTCGAAAAATGACAAGCCTGCAACAATTAATAAAAAGGTCTCAAGAATAGTTAATCCTAGATACACATAAATTAATATGCGCAATATTTCTGCCGTTCTGTACTTAAAATTTGTCTTTGCAAGTTGAGACATTTCTGTATTTAATAATACTAATTTGGATGTATTTGATCCAGGAAGAATTAAAATTGTAAAAAGTATTACTCCCATGCCTCCAATCCAATGAGTAGAAGAGCGCCAAAACAATATTCCTTTTGGTAATGCTTCAATATTATTAACTACTGTTGAACCCGTAGTTGTATATCCTGAAACGCTTTCGAACCAGGCATTGACAAAAGTAAATT
>PKTC01000059.1 GCA_002869305.1 Marinilabiliales bacterium | reverse complement strand
GAAAATAACGAATACAAGGATCTTGTTAAAGAAGAAAAAGAAAGAATACTTGAAATTTACGAAGAGGTTTTTGATCATAAATCATTTACAGGAAGATCAGGAACTTTTTACGGATACGAAGGATTAGGATCTATCTACTGGCATATGGTTTCCAAGCTCTTACTAGCTACTCAGGAGACCTATTTTAGAGCACTCAAAGAAGGTGCAGATATTGTATACACGAGTAAAATAAAAGATCACTATTATGAAATAAAGGCGGGAATTGGACTGTATAAATCGCCGGATTTGTATGGAGCATTTCCAACTGATGCCTATTCTCATACACCAGAAAATGGGGGTGTTAAGCAGCCAGGTTTAACTGGTCAGGTTAAGGAGGATGTAATATCCCGCTTAGGCGAATTAGGTGTGCGAATCGAGAATGGAGCAATTAATTTTGATTCTACATTGTTGAATAAGGATGAGATTTTAACCAAGAATGCAGAATTTGAATATTACTCCTTAAAAGGTGAGAAAATGCAACTTCGACTAAAAGCGGGTCAAATAGCATTAACACTATGTCAAGTACCTGTTGTTTATAATTTTTCAGATTTAAATCAAATCTCCATAAAATTAAGAAATGGCAATAACATCGAATTTCAGTGCAATTCAATTGATAAGGATTTAAGTAGCTCTATTTTTAGTAGAGAAGGAGAAATTGAATTAATTGAAGTAAGCATAAAAAACAGCCAATAATGTCTGGTAGTAATGAAAAAATATTAGCCTTAACCGGAATAAATGCTCTGTATAAAAATCAGGATGAGCTGGTTTCTCTTTTTCATGAAACTTTAAAAACGGGTATGCATGGAATATGCTTTAGTCATTATCTTGAAGGGCAGCAACCAGGAACGCAGTTAACAGAAGATCAAATCAGAGAAAGAATAGAAATTATAAAGCCATATACAAACTGGGTAAGAACATTTTCGTGTACTGAAGGAAATGAATTAATTCCTCGTATTGCACACGAAAAAGGTTTAAAGACAATGGTAGGAGCGTGGCTAGGTACGAATGAGGAAATAAATGAAAGAGAAATAGCAAATCTTATCCAATTGGCTAAAGAAGGATATGCTGATATTATTGCTATTGGAAACGAAGTAATGTATCGTGGCGATCTAACAGAAGCAGAATTGTTGGTTTATATTTACCGTGTTAAAAACGAGATTCCTAATATTCCTGTGGGATACGTAGATGCATATTACGAGTTTGAAAATCGACCTAATATCACAAAAGCTTGCGATATAATCCTTGCAAATTGCTATCCTTTTTGGGAGGGCTGTAGTATTGAATATTCTTTACTATATATGAAAGATATGTTCAATAGAGCAGTAAAAGCCTCAGGTGATAAAAGGGTAATAATTACAGAAACCGGATGGCAAAGTAAAGGTGAGGAAATCTATGGAGCAGAACACTCTGTTAAAAATGCATTAATTTATTTTCTAAATACACAGAAATGGTCAAAAGAAGAGGATATTGATATATTCTATTTTTCTTCTTTTGACGAATCCTGGAAAATTTCCGATGAAGGAGATGTTGGTGCTTATTGGGGTATTTGGGATAAGGATGAAAACCTAAAATTCTGAATATAACTTTTCATTTATCAATTATTAAATAGATAAATCATGAAGATTAAACATAAAGTAAGATTTAAGAAATTAAGTTTAACCATATTAATTGTTTTATTTGGCATTGTAGCATGCAAGAATGATAAAAATACTATGAAGGATTCAAAATATAAGGAGAATGGAATTAAACAGGAAAAGAATGATTTGTTAGTTGGTGTTTCAAAAGCAGTATGCTATTCAGGTTTTAGAAAAGGACAACATCCTGATCGTGGAGATGGAGCAATTAATCCAAGCTATGATGAAATTCTTGAAGATCTTAAAATACTTTCTTATAACTCAAATTTTAAATTAATTCGCGTATACGATAGTGGAGAAAATTCAGAAATGGTTCTCAAGGTTATAAAAGAAAATAACATTAATATAAAAGTGATGTTAGGAATCTGGTTAAGAGCAGAACTGAGTAACCATGAAGGATGCCCATGGATAACAGAACCAATTCCTGATCATATACTTAAAGAAAACAAAGAATTAAACAAGAGAGAGATCGAGAAGGGAATAATATTGGCTAACGAGTATGAAGAAATTGTGGTATCTGTTAATGTTGGAAATGAAGCTTTGGTTGAGTGGAATGATCACCTGATGGATGTCGATACAATAATTTCATATGTTAAAAAAGTAAAAGCAGCGATTCAACAGCCCGTTACTGTTGCTGAAAACTATAAATGGTGGGCCTTACACGGAAGCAGTCTGGCAAAAGTCGTGGATTTTCTTGCTGTACATACTTATCCTGTGTGGGAGGGAAAAGATATCAATGAGGGGATGTCATTTACGATTGAAAATATCAAGGAAGTTAAAGATTCCTTACCAGATTCAAAAATTGTTATCAGTGAGGCAGGATGGGCAACAATAGCATCAGAGTTTGGAGAAAGAGCTAATGAAGATAAGCAATTACAGTATTACAATGATATTATGAAATGGGCAGAAGAGATGCATATAACTACATTTTTCTTTGAAGCATTCGATGAAAGTTGGAAAGGAGACTCAAATAATCCGATGGGTGCTGAAAAACATTGGGGAATATTTACGGAGGAAAGAAAACCTAAAAAAGTGATGAATGAGATTTATTCACACCTCAATTAAGGTTCAGAAATAGTATTAAAACTTATATTAACTTTCTATAAAAATTAAAGATGAACAAGATAATAGCAAAACTATCGATCAAAGAAAAAATTGGTTATGGACTGGGTGATACAGCTTCTCACTTCGCGTGGGATATGGCAGGTATGTTCTTGTTTTTCTTTTTTACAGACGTTTATGGAATTTCTGCTGCTGCGGCAGGAACAATAATGATGGTTGCAAGGATATGGGATGCAATCTCAGATCCAATGATTGGTATAATTTCTGATCGAACCAAAACCAAAAACGGAAAATTCCGACCTTATATGTTATGGTTTGCTATACCATTGGGTGCAGCCTTAATTATGTTATTTAGTACACCGGATTTCGAACAAACTGGAAAAATAATATATGCAACCTGTGCATACTTGTTGTTAAGTACTTTTTACACAGCGGTTAACTTACCATACTCTGCACTTTCAGGGGTTATGACCGCCGATTCTGGTGAACGTACTTTACTTAACCAGTATCGTTTTTTCCTGGGATTCCTGGGAATGTTTATAGTAAGTTTCACCATGTTCTTTAAGAATTTTTTAATAAAAGATGATGTGCTGGATTATGCAAAAAGCATTCATCTTCCACAAGAAGCACTTGAATATATCAATCGCTATAATTGGAGTGAAGCCTCGATGTTGGATTCAACAGGGACTTTGAAAAATATAGTCACCCAGTTTGAACAGGGAGCCTTTCAATCAATTGCTATTATTTTAGCCTGTGTGGGGGTGGTCTTATTGCTTATTTCTTATTTTTCAACGAAAGAAAGAATAGAACCACCTAAAAATCAAAAAAGTGATCTCAAAGAAGATTTGAAAAATGTTTTTGGTTTGAAACCTTGGGTTATACTTTTTATACTCGGAATCATAACTTTTGTATTAATACTTCTACAAGGGAGCGTAATTAACCAATATTTTAAGTACTTTATTAAGAATGAGAATGAGGCCACGATTTTATATTCTTTAACCACGGTCTCCTTAATAATAGGTGTGCTCTTGGCACGACCACTCACTAAACGATTTGAAAAGCGTAACGTGTATTTGGTTTGTTCTGCCATTGCCGGAGTGTTAACTATGGCTTTATATATTCCTGGTAAAGATGATTTTTATTTATTACACACCATAAATGTTCTTTCAAAGTTAGCTATTGCTCCAACGATTCCATTATTATGGGCCATGATAGCTGATACTGCAGACTATTCAGAATGGAAGAATAAAAGACGTGCAACTGGACTATTCTTTTCAGCAACAACATTTGCTCAAAAGTTAGGAGGCGGAATTGCAACAGGTTTGGCAGGATGGATATTAACAGTAGCAAACTATGATGGTAGCGCATTTGAACAATCCGATGAAGCATTAATTAGCTTACGTTTACTATTTTCAGTTGTGCCGGGGGCTCTATATCTGGTTACAGCCTTATTATTAATATGGTATAAGTTAGATGATAAAACTTTGGAAACGATAAAAATTGATTTGGAGAATAGAAGATTGGAGGAGGATGTAACTTAATAAAAATTCATCTATTGTATACTTTATTTAGTATTAACGTGAAATATTGAGAATAATTTAAAACGAATAGAATGAATGAAAATTTTGCCGTACTAGATTACATAATTTTTGCATTATATGCAGTAGTTATAATTACTGTAGGACTGTATGTTTCAAGAACAAAAAAGGGTACTGAAAAGACCGCCGAAGATTATTTCTTAGCGGGCAAATCATTGCCTTGGTGGGCTATAGGTGCTTCTCTAATTGCAGCAAATATTTCTGCTGAACAATTTATTGGAATGTCAGGTTCTGGTTTTGCAGTGGGATTGGCCATAGCTTCATACGAGTGGATGGCAGCAATTACATTAATTATTGTTGGTAAATACTTTCTTCCCATATTCATAAGGCAAGGCTTATATACAATCCCTGAATTTGTGGAAAAAAGATTCAATACTTCGTTAAAAACTATCCTGGCTGTATTCTGGATCTCTCTATTTATTTTTGTAAATCTCACTTCTGTGCTTTACCTGGGTGCTAAGGCTTTAGATACTATTTTAGGTGTGGGAGATGGGTCAACAATTGTTCCATTCATGATCGGTTTAGCCCTTTTTGCTGCGGCATATTCAGTATGGGGTGGTTTATCTGCAGTAGCATGGACTGATGTTATTCAGGTAGTATTATTGGTTACCGGCGGATTGATAACAACTTTTATTGCTTTAAATCATGTTACTCCTGATGGAGGCGTATTTAATGGCTTATCTCACATTTATGATGTTGCACAGGATAAATTTCACATGATTTTAAAAAAGGATAATCCCGAGTTTTCAAATTTACCGGGAATTGCGGTATTAATTGGTGGTATGTGGGTGGCAAATTTATATTATTGGGGTTTTAACCAGTATATAGTACAACGAGCATTAGCTGCTAAATCATTGCAAGAAGCACAAAGAGGAATTGCATTTGCTGCCTTTTTAAAGCTTATTATTCCTTTAATTGTCGTAATACCAGGAATCATTGCTTATGTTATGTACACGCAACATGATGGTACGACAATCATTGATGGAGTATCAAATGTATTTCAAAAAGCAAATGGTACCATTGATTATGATAGAGCGTACCCATGGTTAATTGGAACCTTTATACCCGTTGGATTGAAAGGTTTGGTTGTAGCTGCATTATCTGCTGCAATCGTTTCATCATTAGCTTCCATGTTAAACTCAACAGCTACCATTTTTACCATGGATATTTATAAACCATACATAAATAAAAACGCTGAAAATAAGCAATTGGTTAGAGCTGGAAGAGTAACCGTTTTAATTGCATTGGCTTTAGCAGTTTCTGTTGCGAACTCATTGGGTTCAATTCCTCAAATGTTCCAATACATACAAGAATATACTGGATTAGTGAGTCCTGGAATTCTTGGAGTGTTTTTAATGGGATTATTCTGGAAAAAAACATCTGTAAAAGGAGCAATAGCTGGAATTTTATCTTCAATACCTGTTGCACTGGCCTTAAAATTCTTGCCTATATCAATGCCTTTTCTAGATCAAATGTTTTATACACTTATTATTACGATAACCATTATAATGGGAGTTTCTCTTAAAAGCGGAAAGCAGGATGATGACCCAAAGGCAATACCATTACATGGAGTAAATTTTATTACTGGCAAACGATTTAATATTGCAGCTTACGTTATGCTTGTTATTCTGGTAATTCTTTATACAGTTTTTTGGTAATGCAATATCTCAATACGTGGAAGGTATAACAGATGTTAAAAAAGCATATAAATTGGGGTATTATCGGCTTAGGTAAGATTGCTAATAAATTCGCCAGCGATATAAACCTTTCTGATACGGCTACACTTTATGGTGTTGCTTCAAGAAATTCAGAAAAGGCCAAGATTTTTAAACAAAGGTACAATTCAATTAAGTATTTTAATTCTTACGAAGAACTGGTAAAAAGTCCTGAAATCGATATTGTGTATGTTGCTACACCTCATGTATTTCATTTCGAAAACACTATGATGTGCTTAAAAAATGGCAAATCTGTTCTGTGCGAGAAACCATTAGGCATGGATTCAAATGAAGTTGAAATCATGCTTAAAGAAGCAAAGTCAAGGAATTTATTCTTGATGGAGGGTATCTGGACCCGATTTATTCCGGCTACTGAAAAACTTATTGAAATTTTGTATAGTAATGTAATCGGAGATGTAAACTCTATACGAGCTGATTTTGGTTTTAGAGCAGAGTACAATCCTGATAGTAGAGTTTTTAATAAAAGACTTGGTGGAGGTTCTTTATTAGATATCGGTATTTATCCCATTTATTTAAGTTTGCTTGTGTTAGGATATCCATTAGAAATAAGTGCAATGGCACGATTTGCTGAAACCGGAGTTGATAGTTTTTGTGCCATGCTATTTAATTATCAAAACTCAGCAAAGGCAATACTCGAGTCTACTACCGAAGCAGATACGCCTATAGAAGCATATATTTACGGGAGCAAAGGGCATATTAAATTGCACAGAAGATTTCATCATTCAGAGAAAATCTCATTATACCTAAATGGTAAGCCAAAGCAAGTTTTTGAATTAAATTATACAGGCGAAGGCTATTACCATGAAATTGAGGAAGTAAATAACTGTCTTGTTAATGGTGAAATAGAAAGTGGCAAACTACCACTTTCTACAAGTTTGAAACTAATTAATATCATTGACCTGGTAAAACAAAAAATAGGATTAAGCTATATATAGTTAATTGTATTTTTTTTGTTATTGCTTTGTGTGTTAAGGTTTCTTCTTTTTATTTTTGGTATTTCTTTTTCCTTCAAGCCATTCTTTTAATAAAAACAATTTATTGGTCAATTGATATCTGCCATTGTCAAAAACGCCATAGTCTCCACCACCGCTCATAGCTGCTGATAGTCGTGTGGAGTTTGCATGAAAAAGCCAAACATCTGTCCATTGTCTTTCAATATATTCATCAAATAAGTTTGCGTTATCTGCATAATGCTGTTCCCAAATTTCTAACATTATTTCAGTTGATGTCTGAGTTAGTGAATTAGTTGTTTTAATAACATTTTCAAGTCTTACAAAGTGATTATTTGTCCATGACACACTATGACATTTGTTACATACTTGCTTCATAGAGTTTTCTCTTTTAAGTTGTTCTTGTTCATCGATTAAGTATTCGGATGCGGGTGTACCATCCAAATCACTTGCCAGTTGTAGACCGCTTGAATTTTTTATTTTACTTGTTTCCGGCGAAATTGGATGTGGATGAGCATATGGTACACCAAATAATCTATAAGATAATCGATCGTTAAACTGATGTGTTCGTTCTACAACCACATTACCTTCCGGGTCAGTTAGTAGACTCGCATGACAGGTGGCACATGTCGGAGCATCAAAATCCTGTCCAATCACCCAGGGAACATTCGAAAAGTTATATTCTTTTTCTTTAGAGCTGAAAATATTTCCATGTTTGCTTGCTGTGTATACTTTGTAAGCCGGAACATCAGGTCCTTTATGACACTGCGAACAAGTATAAGGTTTTCTGGCTGTCTCGATCGAAAAATCATGACGAGGATGACAAGATGTACAAGAACCTTTGCTTCCATCCGGATTTATTCTTCCTACACCCTGATTAGGCCAACCTTCAATTACAGGAACTTCAAATTCACCAAAATCAGTTTCTACAATCTTTTTACCTTTAACTTCAAGCTTAGTCCCGTGGCAATGTAAGCATGCATCTGCATCTGTGAGTTTATTATTATCATTGAAATGAAAATTTCCTTCTTCAAATGTGATTTCGCCAGTTATCGTGGATTTTAAGCTCTTATACACATCATTGTCCATTAAATTGGCGTAAGCATGAGCCATAATATTTTTCTTGTATTGCTCTCGTTCTTCCTGATGGCAAACTGAACAATCATCAGGGCTGACAATAACGTTAATCATATATCCATTATGATCGAAAGAATCAGCATGTTTATCTGTATTTAATGAATGACATTCGTAGCATCCAACTACCACGGAAGTTAAATTATTCTCGCTTGGTATTGAGCTAATACGTTTTTCTAGATCCAATTTTTTATTTGCCTCACTGACCGTAATTTTTGAATGAAGACTATTTTTCCAGGATTCTACAATTCCGGGGTTTATAGTTGAATGACACATCAGACAATCTTCGGTTTCAGAGCTTATAGGGAAATCAAAATTATCTTCTTCATTTTCATTGGCAATCCTAAAGGATAAAAAGAAAAAAGAAAACAATATTATGATGACAGAATAAACGCAGACTCTTTTCATGATTTTATGGTTAATGGGTTCATCTATAAAGGTATAAAAAATATAACCAACTTTCATAGATAATTAATTTCAATTAAAAACCCTGGTATTGCTGGAATATTCTTTATGATTTTAAGCTTTTTAAAGAACTCTCAATAGACAATATAATAAATATAAACTCCACGCATATTTAAGTTATTTTAACATTTAAATCTGCAATGAGGCATAAGATTTGTCGTCTTTAGTTTAAGAGGCTTAGTCCTTGTTATAAGATTGTTGAACTAAAACATGAATATGATGAAAACACAAAATAGAAAAATATTAAGCGTTAAGAATTTTGATGATACTGTTTTTGTATCTCTAGAACCAGCTGACAGGTTGAATATATTAAACGCTGATCAGGTAGAAAAGGAATTGATTCAATTAATTCAAAATGGAGAAAAGACAATTTTACTCGATTTTTCAAAAATGAAATTTATTGATAGTTCTGGATTTCAAGCGCTCTTGTCTGTTCATATTGACGCCAGGTTAAAAGGTGTTAAATTTGTAATTGTTAATGTAAATGAGGAAATCAATTATTTACTAAAATTAGTAGATTTAGATAATATTTTTGAAATAAGTGTTAAATCCGATTTTAATCCAACAAAATTAAAGAAGGCTTCATAGGTACCCGGTATAAATAAAAAAGGGAAGCTTATTGCTTCCCTTTTTGCGGTCTGGACGAGACTCGAACTCGCGACCTCCTGCGTGACAGGCAGGCATTCTAACCAACTGAACTACCAAACCGTTTGCGTTATTGCGTTGCAAAAATAGCTTATATTTTTTATTCACCAAAAGTTTTGGTGAAAATTTTTAATTTTTTTTAGTTGTTTTCGTAATGCGCAAAAATACTAAAATTTACACCACCGTATTTTCTTATTTCTTTAAAGTACTTATGCCTATTAAAGCTTGTTTTATCGCCATGTTCAAGAATTAACCATGCTTCTGGTTTTAGAATTTCTTGCTCAAAAATAAAATCAGGAATGGAGTCCATCGATTTTAGATCATAAGGTGGATCCGCAAACACAATGTAGAATTTTTCACGACATGATTTAACGTATCTGAAAGCATCAGATTTTATCGATCTAACATTTTGAAGGCCTAAGTCTTCAATCGTATTTTTGATAAAAATTTGATGTTTAAAATTGCTCTCAATAGAAATAACCGAATTACACTCACGCGAAGCAAATTCATAGGAAATACTACCTGTCCCTGAAAATAAATCTAAAATATCAAGCTCACTAAAATTGAAGTTATTGCTCAGAATGTTAAAAAGGTTTTCTTTGGCAAAATCTGTAGTAGGCCTCGCTCTAAAGTTTTTAGGAGGTTTTATTAATCTTCCTTTATATGTTCCGCTAACTATTCGCAAAGATGCAGATTAAATAAGTTAGTAAATTTATGTGATGGAATTTGGTTAAAAGTATAACTATATGAGAATTCATCGGGCAATTTTTCAAACCTGATATGCTTTATAAATTCCTTAAGTTTTAAAAAAGACTTTGAAGTACGATCAATTAATCCACTTATAATAAGTTCCGTTTGTTGAGTTTCTAAACTAAATTGATCAAAAGCATAAAGAATGAAATAGATTAAATCCATTTCGTTCTTATAAAGAAAATTATTGTATAATAAGAGCTTACCATTTTCAGTCACACAAAGATCAAAGAAATTCTCATACAGATTAATAAGGATTCTTTTTGTCTCAGAGTGATGTTTAAATAAGGTATGCTCTATAAATGGACTTTGTTGATTGTAGAATTGAATCTTTTCAAACCTTTTTACAAAAACATTAGCGATTAGATTTGGAATTACGAATACACTGTATGCATCAACATATTTCAGTTCATTGTAATGTATTTCATCTAAATCATCTAATTTTTGATTAAATTCAAAATATGTTTTTAGATTTTCCTTTTTGAAAAAAATATTAGGAACTAATGTGTTTTTTGTTGTTTCCCAGATTAACTTAGTTGCTTTATATTTGTGCTTTAATAATTCATGAGAATCAATATAATCTTCAATATAATTTAAAAGATCATCAAAAATTAAATCTTTGGGAAAACTCTTGCTTTGAAAAGCAATATATTTCTCTCTTACCGAATCAAGAATACAAAAAGAAAGTCCATTCAGACTCAGCTGAATGGACAAGTAGTATGATTGAGTTAAATTAATATCTAATGTTTCATCAACAAAAGCAAAGTCTTGCATATTAAGATATTATTATTCCCAGTTTCCTGCATTATTATTTGGTTCAAGTACATCACCAACTTTAACTCCTGGGAAATTTTCCTGATTTTTCATTCTATCATTTAAGTTGATAACTTCTTGCTGATCCAATCCATGTAATAGTATATTGTTATGAACTTTGGCTTCAAATACATTTACATTTAATTTAGATACAGTTAAATTAGAAGTCGCCATTTCAAAAGAAGCATCTTCTGTATATGGAACTTTCCACAATAAATCAGCATTAAAGTCAGGTGCAAATAATGTGTCTTTAATTGCTATTCTAATGGTATCCCTTTTAATTAATCCTTCTTTTACTGCAATGGCTTCTGTCCAACCTTGAGCTAATAGTTCATCAGAAAGACTACCTTCAGCCATAACTAGTTTCATCGAATCATTTTTAACGAAATCAATTAATGTGTCAAAGCTGGCAGTAAACTTACCATACTCAGCTTTATAAGCAATTTGAGCAGTTCTAATATCTTTAAGACGTTGGATTGTAGCTGCATATCTTTGATCCTTTGCTTTATTAAAACGAATAGGAGCTTGAATACTTTCCCAAAGGAAATAAGCTAAAACTACAATTAAAATTGCCAATGCGATTTGAATTATTTTTTTCATTTTGCTTGATTTAATTTTATATGTTTGCCTGCAAATTTATAAGAAAAAATTAAAAACTGAATTTAAATCGCACATTATTTAACAGAAAATGTTAAAGGATCACATCAAAAATATCATTATTGAAAAACTATCTTTTAATCCTACAAACGATCAGGATAAATTAATTGAGGGTCTGTCGGAATTTATTATGGATGACGATGAGAACAATTTATTACTAATAAAGGGTTATGCAGGTACAGGTAAAACTACCATTATGAGTGCTCTGGTAAATGCATTTAAAAAATTGCGAATTAAGTCAGTATTAATGGCCCCAACCGGAAGGGCGGCAAAAGTACTATCCGTTTATTCAGAAAAAACTGCATATACTATTCATAAAAAAATCTATCGGCAAAAATCTTCAAATGATGGATTTGGAGTGTTTGCTTTAGATACTAATCTTCATTCTAACACGATTTTTATTGTGGATGAGGCTTCTATGATTTCAAATTTTTCGAATGACAATTCGGTCTTTGGCTCCGGAAAGTTGCTAGACGACCTAATTAATTTTGTTTATAATGATAAGAAATGTAAATTGATTTTGATAGGAGATGTTGCTCAACTTCCACCTGTAGGTATTGATATTAGTCCGGCACTTGATAAAAAACAACTTGAATCTTATCATTTAAAACTTAGGGAGTATAACTTAAGAGAAGTTGTACGACAACAAGAGAATTCAGGTATTTTAATGAATGCTACTCACATACGCAACTTAATATCTAACGAGAAAAACGAATTTCCAAAACTAGAAATGAATGGGGTTAAAGATATTGTGAGAATTAGTGGAAATGATCTGATTGAGACTATATCGGATTCTTATGATAAATTAGGTTATGAAGAAACAATTATAATTACCAGATCAAATAAAAGAGCAAATCAATACAACAAGGGAATAAGAAGTCAGATTCTCTGGCGTGAAGAAGAAATTTCCATTGGCGATTTTTTAATGGTAGTAAAAAATAATTATTTCTGGATAAATGAAAATGAGAAAACCGGTCTGCCAGCTGGCAAAATCGATTTTATAGCAAATGGTGATATAGCTGAGATCATTAAAATAAATAAGTACCACGAACAATATGGTTATCGGTTTGCCGATGTTACCTTGCGATTTATAGATTATGGGGATCTGCAAGTTGATTGTAAGATCATTCTAGATACCTTAGATATTAATTCTGCAGCTCTATCAAGTGAGGATAATAAAACACTCTTTTATAATATTTTGGAAGATTATAAGAATCATAAAACAAGAAAAAAGCAATATGAAGGGGTTAAGAATGATGAATTTTTTAATGCACTTCAGGTTAAATTTTCTTATGCTATTACTTGCCACAAGGCTCAAGGCGGTCAATGGAAGAATGTATTTATTGATCATGGATATCTTGCAGACGAGATGATAAATAAAGAATATCTTCGTTGGTTATATACGGCATTTACAAGGCCAATCGAAAAGTTGTATTTGGTAAATTTTAATAAAAAATTCTTTGATACTTATGACTAGTTGCCTTTATTAATGGTCGATTTTTCGGAACAGGTATCCAGTTCCATTTGTATGGTTATATGGTCAATCTTAAATTGATTATGCAAAATATTTTCTAAATCAATTCTAATCTTGTCGATCTCTTTTATGGGTAGATTTTTATTAACATCAGCATGACATTGAAAATGAATAATGCTATCAGACAATCGCCATGCATGGACGTGGTGAATATCAAGTATTTCAGGATGTTTTTCTAATTCTATTTTTATCTCCTTTAGATTTAATTCAGCAGGACTGGCTTGCATTAATATTTCAATGGTTTCCTTAAGAATTCCCCATGTAGCTTTAATAATTACAACTCCAATTAGTATGGTTAGCAGTGGGTCAATCCAGTATATATTCCAAAAATATATTAAGATTGAACCAATAATAACGCCAACTGAAGATAATGTGTCACCGATTAAGTGGAGATATGCAGCTTTAATATTTAGATTATGCCCGGAGTCTTTATGAAGTAATAAGACAGAAATCAAATTGCCTGCGAGTCCTATTGAAGCTACAATAAACATAAGCTTTCCCTGGATTGGTTCAGGATTAACAAAACGTTTGTAAGCTTCATAAAAAAGATAGATTGATATAACAATTAGAACAACAGCATTAAAGAGTGCAGCAAGTATTTCGATTCGTTTAAAACCGAATGTGTTTTTTGATGTTGAATCCTTTTTGCCAATCAATATAGCCAAATAGCTAATAACAATGGCCATGGTATCGCTTAAGTTATGAACTGCATCCGATAATAACGCAAGGCTATTTGATAAAATGCCTCCAACAAATTCTGCTAAAGTAATGCTGGCATTTAATAAAACACTAATTAAAAGATTCTTTTTATTAGGTTCATGATGATGGTGCGAATGTGCCATATTTAAGCTTTAGTAAGATAACATGATTCTTCAAGAAAGGTTTAAAATAATTGTTTGCGAGGTATTTAGCAATTCGCTAAAATATTATTCACCAATAATTTTTATCAACACTCTTTTGCGTCTTTTACCATCAAATTCACCATAAAAGATTTGCTCCCATGGTCCAAAATCTAATTTGCCTTCGGTTATTGCAACAACTACTTCGCGTCCCATCACAGTCCTTTTTAGATGTGCATCCGCATTATCTTCAGCGTAATTGTGTTTGTATTGATCATATGGTTTTTCTGGGGCTAAACCTTCGAGCCATTTTTCAAAATCATCGTGTAATCCGGATTCATCATCGTTTATAAATATACTGGATGTGATATGCATAGCATTGACCAGCACTAAACCTTCCTTAATTCCACTTTCTCTTAATTCTTGCTCAACAACAGATGTAATATTTATAAATTCTCTGCGACGAGAGGTGTTAAACCAAACTTCTTTTCTATGCGATTTCATAGGTCGTGAATTTTTATTCTAAAACTTGATAATCAAAACTACTAACTTTAACTACTTAATTCCAAGTGATTGGATAATATTTTCAATTTTTTTATCAAGCAGTGTATTTACCTTTTCAAAATCTTCTCGACTACCCAATTGATCTTTTACTCCAAAATAAAATTTAATTTTTGGTTCAGTTCCTGACGGTCGTATTGATATTTTAGATCCATCTTTTAAAACAAACTGAAGTACATTGGATTTTGGTAAATTAATCTCATAACGCAGGTGACTTATCTGGTCAAAAGTTTTTTGTTTTTCAAAATCATGAATCAACATTACATTTGAACCATTAATTGTTTCCGGTGGGTTGTTACGAAAATCACTCATCATTTTTTGAATTTCTTCTGCACCAGATTTTCCTTTTTTTACAATTGAGATCAACTTTTCTTTATAAAAACCAAATTCAATGTAAATATCTATAAGCTCTTCATATAGAGTTTTTCCATTCTCTTTGGCCCATGCTGCAGTTTCTGCAATTAGAGCACACGACATTACAGCATCTTTATCTCGTACAAATTCACCTGCTAAATATCCATAACTTTCTTCGCCGCCTCCGATAAACTTCATTTTGCCTTCTTTATTTTTTATGATATCAGCAATGTATTTGAATCCCGTTAACACGTCGTAACATTCTACCTGGTATTTATCAGCAATGTCTTTTAATAGTTCACTGGTAACAATTGTTTTAACAATATATTCTTTGCCTTTTATTTTGCCTGCAGCATTCCATTGTGATACAAGATAGTTAATTAGCAGAGCAGCAGCCTGGTTTCCGTTTAAGAGAATAAAGTCATTGTGCTTATCTTTTATTGCTATTCCAACACGGTCGGCATATGGATCTGTTGCCATAACAATATATGCATCAACTTCTTTTGCTTT